>CAZGWO010000030.1:0-6900 GCA_964528835.1 uncultured Pseudobdellovibrionaceae bacterium | reverse complement strand
GGTGGAGAGGTTATTTGTGAAGTGTGGTAACCTATAAGAGATCTTAGCAGAAAACGTATGAGTAGAATTGGTCAACGTGGCGTAGAAATCCCAAGTGGTGTAAACGTTACAGTAGATAAAAATCATGTGAAAGTTACCGGTCCTAAGGGAGAATTGTCAATACCGGTACACCACAGTGTTTCTGTGGATGTTGCGAATGATACGGTTATGGTATCAAAGCGTGTTGCGTCAAAGATGGCGGCGGCAATGTGGGGTACGATGACTCGTTTGATTGCGAACATGATCATCGGTGTAACACAGGGATTTAGCAAAACACTGGAACTTAATGGTGTAGGATTTCGTATTGCACTCAAAGGCAAGATGTTGGACATGGCGTTGGGATTCTCGCATCCTGTGCACGTGAATATTCCGGATGATTTGACAGTGACGGTTGATGGTATGAAAATTACTATTTCCGGTATAGACAAGCAACGCGTTGGGCAGTTTGCCGCAGAGATTCGTGCGCTTAAACCTGTTGAACCATATAAAGGTAAAGGTTTCCGCTATGAGGGTGAACATGTCCGTCGTAAGGAAGGTAAGAAAGCTGCATAGCGCAATTGTGTAATTTTGATATATAACTACTATGACGACATTATCACGAAATGATCAACGAAAGCAACGGACGCGGCGTATTCGTGCAAGGGTTTCCGGTACAGCTCAACGACCGCGCGTAAGTGTTTTTCGCAGTTTAATGAATTTCTCTGCACAGGTTATTGATGATACGACTGGCACAACGTTATGTAGTGCCTCCTTGAAGGATCTTCCGGCAAAGGAACGTGCAAATACTGTTGATGGCGCACGTGCAGTTGGCGTTGTACTTGCAAAGAAATGTATGGGGAAAAAAATCACTGCATTGGTATTTGATCGTGGTGGGTATCAGTATCATGGTAAGGTGAAGGCATTCGCTGAAGGCTTGCGCGAGAATGGCATTGATATGTAATCTGAAAAATAATTTTTGAATTTTATGGCACAAGAACAACGACAACAACGCGGACATCGCCGACGTCGCAACACGCGTCGCGAGAAGCCGGAATTTGATAACCGTCTCCTTGATCTTGCGCGTGTAACACGTGTGGTAAAAGGTGGTCGCCGCTTTAGCTTTCGCGCAACAGTGGTAATTGGTGATCGTAAGGGACGTGTTGGTGTTGGTGTTGCAAAGGGTACTGACGTTTCCAGTGCGATGCAGAAAGCAGTTAATGCTGCAAAGAAGAATCTGATTATTGTACCGATGACAAATGGTACAATCCCGCATGATATTACGCTTAAACATGGAAGTGCACGTATTATCATGAAGCCTGCAAAGGCGGGGCGGGGCGTTATCGCCGGTGGCGCGATGCGCATTATTGTCAATCTTGCCGGCATTCGTGATATCGTTACGAAGTCATTGGGCACATCGAATAAATTGAATGTGGCGCGTGCGACATGTGAAGCGCTTAGGCAGTTAAAGAAAGTATAATATATTTTGTTTAAGATTACCGGTATGCAGATGCATGAATTAACAACAACTAAGAAAACGCGTAAGCGTGTTGGCCGTGGTGGTAAATTTCGCAAAACTGCGGGTCGTGGCACGAAGGGGCAGAAGTCGCGTAGTGGTGGCAATGTTGACCCGCTCTTTGAAGGTGGACGCTCTTCACTTGTACAGCGTATGAAGAAGAACCGTGGCTTTAAAGCGGTGCATGTGGCAAAGCGTACCGTAACACTTGCCATGCTTGATAAAACGTACAGTGATGGGGAGACGGTCTCTATTGAAACATTAGTGGCACATGGCGTTATTCGTAAGTCGCAGAAGCATGCCGGTGTAAAGATTGTTGCGACAGGTACATTGACGAAAAAGAATTTACATCTTGCTGATGACATCGCGTGTTCAACGTCTGCTGCCGCACTCTTTAAACGTGGTACTGTCTCACCAAAGTCGAAGAAAACCACTGTTTCTGCAGCACCATCCGGCGATGACGCACCTTCCGATGACCTTACAAAAATTGAAGGTATTGGCCCAAAGATTGCGCAAATCCTCGCGCATGCCGGTATCGCAACCTTTGCGGCACTAGCTGACACTGAGAGTGCAAAAATTGCAGAAATTATCAAAGATGTTCGCGGTAATCACACGCCGGAAACGTGGCCACAGCAAGCGGCACTCGCCCGTGATAATAAGTGGGACGAACTTGCAAAGTGGCAAGATGAGATGGATGGTGGGAAAATATAATTTAAGTTGATACAATAATTATGTCACAAGATAATTTGATTAAACTTGTTTCACAAGGTGATGATAATGGCACTGGTGCGGGACATATCATCTGGAGCAAGAAGAATAAGAAAAAGTTCAAGGAACGTCTCTCGCTTAAGAAATTTAATCCGATTGCAAAGACACACACTGTCTACATAGAGAAGAAGTAATCTTTATAGTAGGAGTGCATGTAAATTTAATGTTTATTACTATGGCACGAGTTTGTGAAATTACAGGAAAACGAACGATTTCCGGTCATAATGTGAGTCACTCACAGCGCAAGACAAAGCGCACGTTTGCGGCAAATGTACATACGCGAACATTGCTAAATCCTGCAACGGGAACAACGATGCGTATAAAGCTTTCAACTACCGCTTTGCGTACGCTTGCAAAGTGGGACCGTGAAGGCAAAAAATATGATTTGCGTGACCTTCTTAAGAAGAAGTAAAACGAGGAATAGTGAAGATATAATGTGTTTTTACTGTTATCATTTAGAAAGCAATCACTAAGTGTGCTAGAGCGTCTCATTTGATACAAAATGTAATGAGTATGGTTGGTTGCAAAAAAGTAGAAATGCTGATAAACTTGGGAAGTACGTTATTTATTATTAAAGGATGCAGTGGTATCGGTGTGTACTGTACGACTGCACTGCGAACATTATGCTGACAAAACGACAAAAAGTTAACGCGACGCGTGATGTACGTCGTCATGATACAGATACCGGTTCACCGGAATATCAGATTGCACTTTTTACGCAACGTATCAAGAAGTTAACGGAACATCTTAAAAAGAATACTCATGATTACCATTCAAGGCGCGGTTTGCTCAAGATGGTGTCCAAGCGGCGTCGCCTGATGGCGTATTTAAAACAGCGCGATGAAAAGGCGTATAAAGCGATTACGAAGAAGCTTGGTCTGAAGGAGTAGTTTGTAAAGGTCGCCAGTGTGCGACTTTTATTAATAAGGACATGCATCACGTTGTTGTGGCGTGGTGTAAGATGATAATTATTGATCTATTATGATTCATTTTCAAGAACAGCGCGTTGCTGTTTTGGTAGATATTCAAAATCTCTATTATACGGCACGCGTGCTCTATAATAAAAAAGTCAATTTCAAAAATGTATTGATGACCGCTGTTGGTGAGCGCAAGTTGATTCGTGCTATTGCTTATGGCATTGCAACGACGGAAGGTATGGAAGAGAAGTTTTTTGAGGCACTTGAAAAATCTGGTTACGAAGTCAAAACAAAAGCATTGCAAGTGTTTGCCGGTGGTGCAAAAAAAGGTGATTGGGATGTTGGTATCGCTGTTGATGCAATTAAGTTGTCGCACCATGTTGACGTAATTGTTATTGTTTCTGGTGATGGTGATTATGCTCCATTGATAGATTACATTCAGAACAGTGCCGGATGTCGTGTTGAAGGAGTTGCCTTTGGAGAATCGACAAGTGGCTTACTTTTGGATAAATTAGATAGTTTTATTAATTTAAGTGAAAAAAAGAAACGCTTTCTGATTGCATAAGACAGTAGCGTATGTTCTGTGGTATACTGCAGAGAGAACACTCTGCAGTTTTTATGTAGATCAAAATAAAATTAATATATTATGCAACTTGGTGATCAACAACTCTATGACTTTTTGCGCGATAGCGATCTCATTGATGATGTTGCGCTTGATAATGCATATCGGTCAGCACGTAGTCATGGCATATCATTTACGCAAGAACTTCTAGCACAGTCATTGATTGATACTGTGTCTTTGCAGAAGGTGCGTGCGACAATTCTTGGCATTCCGTTTGTAGACCTTACCAGTCAGCGTGTTGATTTGGAGATATTACGCATGATTCCAGAAATGATTGCAAAGAAGCATCATATTGTAGCATTCAAACGTACACCGAGTGAACTGCACGTTGCGATGAATGATCCGGAGGATTTGCAGATTATTGACTTTATTCGTAAGAAGACAGGATTGCGCATTATGCCGTGCCTCGCATCAAAAAAAGGTATTGAAAGCGTTTTGGTGCAGTATAATAAGAGTTTGCAGGCAGAATTTAGTGATCTTATTAATAAAGATGCTTCCAGTGTTAGTACGCAAGAAGACCTTGCAAAAGTAGCGGAAGATTTGCCAGTTGTGCGTATTGTGGAAACACTTCTTAAACATGCTGTTTTACAAGGCGCAAGTGATATTCACATAGAGCCGGAAGAAAAGGACGTTGTTGTGCGTTATCGCATTGATGGTATTTTGCATGATGCAATGACATTGCCAAAAGTAGCATTACGCGGTATTGTGGCACGTATCAAGGTATTGGCAAATTTAAAGTTAGACGAACATCGTTTGCCGCAAGATGGACGCTTTAAGATAGAGCAGGCGCATAAGAAAATCGCATTGCGCGTAAGTATTTTACCGGTTTTTGATGGTGAGAAAATTGTAATGCGCCTTCTCGATGAATCTTCCAAAGGATTGACTTTGGAAGCCATCGGTCTTGTTGGTCGTGATCTTGATGTCGTTCATCAAAACATCGCACGGCCGAATGGCATGATTCTTGTAACAGGTCCGACAGGTAGCGGTAAAACAACAACGCTCTACACAATTCTGGATATCCTTAATCAGCCAACCGTTAATATTTCTACTGTGGAAGATCCGGTAGAATATCGCATGGAACGGATTAATCAGACGCAGGTCCATGCAAAGATTGGTATGACATTTGCTGCGGCGTTGCGTGCATTGTTGCGTCAAGACCCAGACATTATCATGGTTGGTGAGATTCGTGATCATGAGACGTTGGAAGTAGCGATGCATGCGGCAATGACCGGTCATCTGGTACTTTCTACGTTGCACACGAATTCTGCCGCCGGTGCAATTCCGCGTATGGCTGATATGGGCGCGGAAACGTTTTTGATTGCGTCAACAGTTAATGTTGTGATTGCGCAACGTTTAGTACGTCGTCTGTGTGAATCGTGTCGTGAAGAAATGGCACTAAGTAAGGAAGTAATGACGTCACTTAATCGTACAATCAATCTTGAAGAGACGATTGAAAATCTGCATAAACAGAAGCGCATTGCACCAGATATTACACTTGCAACGGCAAAACTTTATCGTGCACCTGGCTGTGATCGTTGTGGTGGTACGGGATATAAGGGGCGCGTTGGTATCTTTGAAGTTTTGGAGATGACGCATGATATTGAAGAGGCAACATTGCATTCAGAAACAACAGACACGATTACAACAATTGCACGTAAGAAGAATGGCATGACATTGATGATTGAAGATGGACTTGCCAAGGCACTTGCCGGCGTGACAACAATAGAGGAAGTTCTGCGTGTAACAAAGGAGTAGTGAGATAATCATGCCACACTATTACTATACAATACGCACACCTGATGGGCGAAAGAATGCCGGAACAATTGAAGCATCTGATCTGCGTACTGCAGCACAACGCATTCGTGCTGGCGGTGGTGTTATTACGTCATTGGAATCTGTGCATGTTGCATCGGCGACGCGACGTTTGGCCGGCATGCAAATTTTCGGTATTCCACTGAAAGAACGTGTTCTCTTTGCAGTTAATCTTAGCGTGATGGTTGGTTCCGGATTGTCGATTGCACGTGCACTTAAAAATCTTGCCGAACAGTCAAAAAGTAAGGCAACGCATGATATTGTACGTGCACTCCACGATGACGTAGTGAAAGGGACGAGTTTGTCCGATGCTATGGCGAAGCATAAGGAGATGTTTAATGAGTTGTTTGTTAACATGGTACGTGTCGGTGAAGTTGGTGGTAATTTGGATGAATCACTGACGATCATAGCACATCAGTTGGAAAAAGAACAAACACTCAGAGCACGTGTCCGCGGTGCGATGATGTATCCGGCGATTGTTTTGATTGCGATGATCGGTATCGCAGTCTTGATGTTGACATATATTTTACCGCAAATTATGGGTGTATTTGATGATATGCATGTTACATTACCAGCGTCAACATTGTTTATTATGAAGATGAGTACCGGGCTGCGTACCCATGGTGTTGTAATTGGTATCGTTATATTGATGCTTGTTAGTTTTTTTGTCTTATCTCTACGCACAGCAATTGGACGAAGGGTGTTATCTGCTGTTGTGGTGCGCATACCGGTAGTAAAACCTATGGTAATCGCTGTAAATTGTGCACGTTTTGCACGAATCCACAGTTCATTACTTAAAAGTGGTGTAAGTGTTGTAGAATCACTAACAATTGTGCGTAATACATTGCGCAACACGCTCTATCGTGATGCTTTGCAGGACGCTATTGATGCAGTACAACGCGGAGAGTCATTAGCGGACATTATTCGTAAATATCCGAAAATTTTTCCCGTGATGGTCCCGCAGATGATTGATGTTGGTGAAGAAACCGGCAAAACCGGTGCGATGCTTTTAAAAATTGCAGAGTTTTACGAAGCATATGTTGAGCAGATGACAAAAAATATGTCATCAATTGTAGAGCCATTGTTGATGCTGGTTATCGGTAGCGGTGTTGGTTTTTTTGCCGTTGCTATGCTTAAACCGATGTATAGTGTTTTAGAGAATATTCAGTAGCTAGATCCCGCGAGAAATGACGACAGCATCGATGGATACGGCACCGGCATTGAGTAATGTGCGTGCACATTCAATGAGC
>CAZGWO010000029.1:0-6983 GCA_964528835.1 uncultured Pseudobdellovibrionaceae bacterium | reverse complement strand
ATGTTACCAAGATACACGCCAACACCACCACCGTATTTTTAAATCTGCGCCATATTCTCGATGCCATGGTAAATTGCACGCAAATCATCATCAATATTAATTTTAAAACAACTGGATAATTGGTGATAATTTGTACGCGAATTCAAGAGTGTCGGCGTCGGCAGTGAGATACGTTGCTGACTGCAATGTTCATAAATTTTGAGTGCAAAAGCAAGGCGGCTTTCATCAGGTTCAGGGATTGCCAAAAATAGCGCCACCGACATATACATTTCTTGTGGCAACTCCTTTACCTTGCCGTCATGTTTCAAAAGATAGCGCTTTGCCAGCGAGAGAATTGTCGTGTATTCGTATGCGTGATCCGTATCAAAAGAAAGATGTCGACCAGCCTCACGAATATCATCTTCCGAGTAGTATTTATAGAAATCTTTGTAGTAGAGTCCGGCTGCAATGTACTCATCCATCAATGCCTTATAGCTTTCCGGCGTATAGAGCTCCTGCAATTTCTTTGCACCACGGTTATTCTTTGCTTGCTTATAAAGATTGCCCAGAGAAATACGTGCTGCGACATGTTGCCACTGTGTATTATTAATAGTCACGAGATCAATGCACGCCTTAACCATGAGTTTATTAATATCAGACGTCTTTATACCTTCTACAAGATTACGCTTGAACGCTTCTACAAAATCTTCAAAGTGACATACATCAGCATAGTCATGCGCGCTACGATCAAAAACTTTTTTGATTTTTCTGAGGTCAAATTTTTCCTTTCTGCCATTAGCTTTTTCCACCTTTAATGATCGCTTTTCAAATTGCTCCACCAACGCATCACGACGCTCTTCTCGTTCCTCAGCACGCTTGTCACGATAGAGGATGTATGCCTTTGCAACTTCATACTCATTAATTTTAACAAGATGACGCTCTACACAATCCTGTACATATTCCACTGTTGGCACGTGTTCATGTCCATGTTCATAAAATGTCGCCTCAATATCGTTAACGATATCATCTGTCAAAGTCGTTACAAAATCACACTCCGATCCGACAGCGCTACACGCCTTACGAATTGCATCCTCAATGTGCTTACGGTCGAATGTAACAACCTCCCCATTACGCTTCTTGATTTTTGTAATCATCATATTTTTCTTTTTAGCGCACAAAATACATGAATGTCCTCATAGAGACACCCCCTCTCGCACCATTTTGTACAGGAATTACAATGCAAAAACTACCGTGTAACATCGAGGCGATCTTGTGCAACACGCCAATCCAATCCGGCAAAAAACGCATCCATATATGCCTTACGATCCAAGCCATATTCCGTAATAAATGCATGTTCAAACACATCCATCACAATAAGCGGTGTTGCACCAGCAAGATGTCCCATGTCATGCTCATTAATCCATGTTGTAATAAGTGTATCAGCATCTCGATCATGTGCAAGAATAACCCAGCCGATGCCACGCATTGCACCACACGCGCGAAAGATGTCTTCCCATTGTTCCACAGAACCATACGCGCGCGCAATACTCTCCGTCAGTAGTGGCGCATCTGCACTACTGACGCTATCTTTTGAGAGATTGCCAAAGTAAAGCTCATGTAAACGCATGCCGTTGTATTCCCATCCAAAACGCCGACGTAATTCGGCGAATGTTGCCGTCCCTGCCTCAGCGCTATCCATCTGTTCACGTAACATATTGGTATTTGCCACATAACCACTGTAAAGTGTAAAGTGCATGTCCAAAAGAGCATCGCTAAACCCCGCCAGTCCCTTGAGATGTTCAAAATTCTTCTGTGTATATACCATGATATTCTACGTTAATAAATCAAACCAATCATTTGTCTATGGAGAGTGAAGATAACATCTCCACTCCGGCATGGCAAAATGATTAAATTTTACCAACTAAATCAACACCCGGCGTTAATGTATCATCGCCCGGCTTCCAACTTGCGGGACACACCATTCCTTCATGCTCACGTACAAACTTCGCTGCCTCAAGTTTGCGTAATAACTCTGTAGCACTACGACCGATATCGTTATTGTTCACCTCATATGCCGCAAGCTTGCCATCAGGATCGATGATGAATGTTCCACGTAACGCAAGTCCCTCACTCTCAATGTAAACACCAAAATACTTTGCCAACTGACCGGTTGGATCTGCAGCCATTGGGTAGGTAATCTTACTGATAGCCGGTGATTTATCATGCCACGCTTTATGCGTAAACGCCGTGTCCGTGCTCACGCTTACAATCTCTGCATCCAATGCCTGAAATTTCTCATAGTGATCCGCCAACTCCTCCAATTCCGTTGGACACACAAATGTAAAATCTGCCGGATAGAAGAAAAGCACAAGCCACTTACCACGATAGCTTGAAAGTTTGACATCATCTCTAATATCATTATTTTGAAAGACACTCAACGTAAAATCATGCACTTCCTCACCGATTACCGGTAAGCGATTAAACGTACTGCCGCATTCAAAACATGTATTTACTGATTCTTCCATAACATTCTTATTCTTAGTGGGATAACCGCGAACTCGTAGAAAAGCCTCGTGAATCCGCATACTGCATATTACACCGCACATTACCAACAGTCAATCAGTATAGTGTTTATGAATTTAAAAAAAACACAATATATTGTGTTTTTTTTGTTTAACATGTTATTTGACACAGTGCGAACTTTACATTATCACTATCATCTATCATGCGTACACATTATTTTAGCAACCAATCAATTAAAGTCACTCTCGCTACACTTCTCCGTCGGTAGTGGTGCGATAATAATTTTATCATCATGTTTTGTATACCATTTACGCACACCCTTCTCCCACGCACGATATTGCGGATCTTTTTTGGGATTTTCTGGCACTGGTCCCGTCGGATCATCTTTATCAACATAGTGCAAAATAGAGTGCGCTACGATAAACTTTCGTCGCTTTACATCACGATTATTCGCCTTACATGCATCTGACTTCAAGCACCAAAGATTTTTCTTCTTTGAAATACGACAAACTTTTGCTTCTTCCAATTTTGGTACGTCACCATAAAGCAATAATTTCTTCGTCACATCCTTACTATCATTCTCTGCATCATCAATAGACACGTCGGGAAAGTATTCTATACGTGTATTTTTCAACGCCTCCTCCATAAAAGCATGCCAAATTGGCCCGGCAACAACAGAGCCGGCAGCGCCTCGACGCATCGGACGATTATCATTATTCCCAACCCACACACCAACTGCCAATGACGGTGTGTACCCCATCGTCCATGCATCACGATAACTATTCGTCGTACCGGTTTTTGCCGCAACAGGACGATCGTCAAAACGTAACGGATTATTACGCGCAAACGCCGGTATGCGATATTTATTGTTTGACAAGATTTCATCCAACATTGCAACATACTTCTTGTCAACAATTGTCTTCCCTTTCGAATCCTTAAATGACTCCAATACATTGCCATCTTTATCTTCAATACGCAATATTGTTGTAAGGTCTTTCTTTACACCGGCATTAGCAAGTGTGGCATAAGCATGTGTATGATGCAACAACTGCACCTCACCGCCACCAAGCACCAATGACAATCCATAACGCCTTGGATTTTCAAGACCTGTCAATCCAAGCGCCTTACTCAACCGTGCTGCCTCTTTTACACCAACAAGATAGAGTGCTTTAACTGCCGGAATATTTAACGACATCCCAAGTGCATTTTTAATTTTTACCGGTCCGCGAAATGTACCATCATAGTTCTGCGGTTCATATGGATCATCACCATCATCAAATGCCGTCGGTACATCATAGAGCACCGTATCTGGTACATAACCACGCCGGAACATCTCTAAGTAAACATACGGTTTAAATGATGACCCCGGTTGACGAAAGCGAATTGCCACATTTACCTGTCCGTCAATAGACTTATCAAAAAAATCAACAGAACCAACCATTGCCAGCACTTGCGCCGTCTTTGGATCAATCGCAACAAGTGCGGCATTTTCCGCATTGTAACGTGCATTGCGCTTCACACCGTCGCGCACAACACGTTCTGCCAGCTGTTGTTTTTCCCAATCCAGCGTCGTAATTACACGTAAACCGCCCTCTTCAATTTCCTCCTTTGTATAGTTCTTCTCAAGATAGTCACGAATATACATCACAAAATGTGGGGCCTTGATATTCTCCTTATTACGTACGATCTTTGCCAATGTATCAACCTTCTTTGCTTCATTAGCACGTTGTTGTGAGATATACCCAAGACGTGCCATCTGATCAATCGCATATGCCTGACGACGACGTAGACGCTCTAGGCGCTCCGGATAAATACTATATGGTGAATAGCGCGACGGCTGTTGTGGCAACGATGCAAGTAACGCCGCTTCATCCAACGTCAAATCTCGCGCACTCTTATCAAAAAATGTTTTTGCTGCCGCCTCAATTCCATAGGCATTAGATCCATATGGAATTTCATTGAGGTACATCGACAAGATCGTATTCTTATCAAATTTACGCTCTAACTCAAGGGAGAGAATAATCTCTTTTAACTTACGCTCGTAGCTATGCTCGCTTGTCAATAACGTATTTTTAATTAACTGTTGCGTAATAGTTGATCCACCACTGGATCGCCCAAAGTGCCCGGGAAATATCTGTGAAAGCGCTGCACGAAAAATAGATGAAATCTTGATACCGTGATGATTGTAAAAATCCTGATCCTCCAACGCTAGCGTTGCATAACGCACAACAGTTGGAATACTTTCAAATGGTATAACCGTACGTCGCTCTTCGCCGTGAATATCATAGAGTAACACGGTACCAGTACGATCATAAATCTTGCTGGATTCCACAACTCTACGTGTACGCAACTGATCTGCAGGTGGTAAATCCTTTGCATAATACCAAAACACACCACCGGCCACGATACCGCCTATCATACTACCAACAAAAAACACGCGCAAAACAAACGTGCCAATGCGACGCCATATACTTCTCTTACGATACTTACCATAACGTTTGCCCCGTTGTCGCGTCATACGACGACGCGCTATAACATGTCGTGTTCCCATGAAGACATTCTACACAAAATAACTCACTTTCATTTTACCGCAGTTTACATCAGATGACCATTAATTAAGACAAGATTATTTACCAACGTCCACGAGAAATCGCTTAAGATTACGCTTACCAATAATGGCAGCGTATTTTAATTGTGAGCGATCCACGATATTAACGCGCGCAATAACACGTAACCCGTCCATAATAAACGGCACTCTTACAACAGGTCGTATTGTAGCGCCGCTGGAGGAAAACACCACAGCAACATCAACAAGATCCGGCACTATTGTGGCATAACGTGCCATAATTTCTTCTTTAATCTGACGTTCATTTTCCGGCACAAGCATAATATCACTCATGTCAATCGCATCAAATGCTTTAATCGTTGCTCCGAATCCAAGTTTATGTGCTAAATTACGATCAATGGATGTAGAATACGCGCCTGTATCAATTTTTGCCTCCACTACCTCCTCTCTCTCATCCTTTCCAATAAAACGCACTGATTCAACAGAGCCGATAACACGCTTACCTGATGTCTGCTCCACTGTCTCCTCAACTTCACCACCAAAAAGATCCTTTCCCACACGCACGCCACGCGTTGCAGTTTTGATAGTGAGTCCGGCAATGCGATCTAATCGTTCCTTAAGTCCCGCCATATTCGCAACCTGAATAGAGAGCCCGGGTCGTGCATTAAGCTCCAGAAAAACCGGTCCGCGCTCACGATCAATGACAACGTCCGCACCGAGGAATCCAAGGCCACTTGCCTCCTGTGCTTTCACTGCCATCATTAAAATATCATCCCACTGCGGAATCGTAATACCAGAGAGTGGAATACGCGTTCCGGGCACGTATTCAATAATCTTCCCTTTGCCTTGGATTGCTGTTGTTGTCGTACCGGTCGCCATATCAATGCCAACACCGATGCCACCAAGTTGCAAATTCGCTTTACCACCGGATTCCTTTGTCGGCAAGCGCAACATTGCCATTACCGGCACCTTGTTATATACAATAATACGCACATCCGGTATACCTCGGTATGCATAGGGACGAAAAGAACGCAAAAGCGTCAAGCGTTCCTCAAAGAGTGCGATATCAGAAACGCCGGAGAGAGAGAAAGCTCCTTCAATAATATTGTGCACATGCGTATAGAGGTCCTGTTGCGTTACCGTAGAACCATCTGCCTTTACCCATGCATTTTTCATACCCTTCTTACGCGCAAAGAGCACAACAATACCGCCACCACCAAAACCACGATTTGGCTTGAGCACAAACGATGCCGGTAATTGCGACCAATCAAATCGATCAAGATCACCCAGCGTCCTGATTGTTGCCAACAACTCCGGTACCGACACACCAACTTTTTTAAGCACGCGTTTCGTTTCAATTTTATCATCAGAAATGAGACGTGCATTTTTACGATTAAGTGGGCGTACGTACTCTAGATTGCGTGCATTCATACCAAGCACTTTGCGCGCATTTTTCCATCGTTCAAACATAGTGCTATTTTATCTGTGCCAACACATCGCGAAAACGCACATATTCGGTTATGCGCAATCCCGTCCACTTTCCCAAAAGGACATTTGCCGGAATAACTAAGATCACAGCTAGTGGATACGTAAAAACAAATGCTTGTACTGCCTGTGAAGAAAAGAGCATATAACCGAAAAGTGCTACAACAAGTGTTTCTACTGCAAGAAAAATCGCTGTTTTTGTCCCCTTTTCAATCTGTACAGCAACAAACTTTTCCGCAATCACAACAAGAACAATGAGTGGAAACACATAAATTGTCGCAAAACCTGTACGCTGAAGTGATGCACCAAGCACCAAAATACCCAACATCGTAAATGATAAAAGCGTCATCGTTATAGCAACGCGTGGCAAATAAAGAAGTCGCACATTTTTAAGTACAATACGCATCCCCATGCCGATCGCAATCACAGC
>CAZGWO010000028.1:0-7046 GCA_964528835.1 uncultured Pseudobdellovibrionaceae bacterium | reverse complement strand
GCGACGTTCCAATCGTGAAGCCCCCCTATTCACGATTGGAACGTCTCTACTGTCCGTACGTTTTGACAAAGTCAAAAAACAAAAACAAAATCACACGGGCCCATAAAGCCTCAAAAACAAAAACAAAGAAAAAAGTGTGTAAAATAGTACCTTGAATTGTAGGGGATAAAACCCACGGACGGGGAGCATGAGGAAACGGTTCACAAAATAAAGAGAACACGACCTCACAGTCATATTCTATTAACAAATAGAATACAGGATAAGACACATTACATGTCAGAAATCCTAACATTACTTCACCCGAGTGTTAGAAAAACGATGACATGTTGTCTCTATCTGCCGGGCGCATGAGCCAATCTATTTATTTTTTGGGCGTTATTGCGCCCGGTGACAACACCATTACTTATTTTATAATAGTGAATTTTGATCATCGGGATGATTTATATTATAGAAGTGAAGAGAGAGGAAAGGCCGTGAGGCTGTTTTTTTGTGTTTTTGTATGGCATATAAATTTATGACAAGGCAGTCCATAACAACAAAACTGCGCGGTGACTATGGTGAAGCGATTGCTTGTCGCTATTTGATGGCACGTGGTTTTACAATTCGCACACGCAATTACATGCCAGCACGTGGCGTGAAGCGTGGAGAAATTGACATTGTTGCTGAAAAAGATGGTGCTATGCACTTTGTTGAGGTGAAGACACGTTTTATTAATGGTAAGAGTGATACATTAACGGATCCGCCGGAAGCACAAATTACGGTAACAAAATTGCGCGCGCTTAGTCGTGCTGCGCAAATGTATATGCGCAAGGAAGGATTAATGCATGCTGTGTATCACTTTGACGCACTTGCCATTACCGTGTTTTTACCACAGAAACGAGCGCAGGTACGGTTTTTGCAAGATATTTTCCTTTAGGTACGCAGTTGTTTATTTTATGTGATATAATGGAACGTGAAGTAAGAGAGTTGGAGAGTTGTAATTGTGATGCGCAGAATTTTTTGTATGAGGCATGTAATTGGAAATGTGCGGACGGCAATAATTGCGCTTTGTGCCGTGTTGGTCATTGGTCATATATTCTATGATGATGGCAGTTTTGGTGTAGCGGTGGCGCATGCTGATGGTTTTTTAAGGGCTATTCAGAGCGGAGCAGCATGGCTTATTTATTATATTGCTCGCTTTTTTGGGCTGATTGGCATTGCCGGCGCAACACTTTTTGCTTATGTTCTCGATGCCAATGTTCTGCAACAAATTCTTGGCAGTCCGGTTATTACTGTTATATGGACGATGGTACGTGATGTCCTCAATCTCTCCTTTATCCTCATTTTGCTGTTTAGTGCGTTTGCAACAATTTTTCAAGTTGATCGCTATCACGTACGTAATGTTATTGTACGACTCGTTATTATGGCACTTTTGGTGAATTTTTCATTGCCAATCGCAAAGGTGATTATTGATGCATCAAATATTATCATGTATTTTTTTGTGAATCAGCTTTTTCCAACCACAGTGACAGGTTTTGAAATTCCTCAGATTTTTGGCAAAGCAACAAATATTGTTGATGTCTTTGTGCCGATAGGTGCGTTGAATGACCCAACAATTGGTTATATGCTTACTGCGGCACTTTTTGCATTCTTCTATATGATTTCCATGATGACTATAGCCGGTATTTTGGTGGTGCGCCTTATTGTGCTGGCAATATTAATGATTTTTTCACCAATTGGTTTTGTTGCGATGATTCTCCCGCAGACACAGGGATATGCGCAGAAGTGGTGGTCCAATCTTTTCAAATATGCCTTTAACGGGCCAATTCTTGTTTTTATGCTCTTTTTTGCAACGACGTTTATGGCATATACACACGATATGGCATTTAATAGAGATAGTGAGAATAAGATTGCTATAAAAACAAATGACGCAACACTTAATGCAGATCAAACAAGTTATGTGTCAAATATGGTGTTTCTCATGATACCGGTCGTGATCCTATGGTCCGGCATTATCATGATGAATACGGCGTCAGATGGTGCATCGCAAATGATTGTTGGTTTTGGACAGAATATTTCGAGGCGTGCCGGGCGCAGATTACGATACTTTGCTGTTGGAGGAGCTGCTATAGGGGCACGGGAATTGGGACGCGCCGCGGATATGGCAACGGGACGCATATTTACGGGCGGATACAGGAACTTGCGTAATCGCTATGATGCTAGATCGGAAAGTCTCAGGAAAAAGCGAGAGGAAGCACGCAATCGTGTTGCAGATAATCTTTATCTGAGTAAGGGAAAACGGAAGTCCGCAGAGGCGAAACGTTTTGCAAAGGCGACTGTTGAGGCGGAAAAGGAGTTACGCGATCTTGGTTTATCGGCGTCGCAATTGAGGGATGAGATGAAAAATGGCGCCACGAAGGAGCGTCGCCTTGCTGCTGCGCGTCTCGCGGCACAGAAGGGAGCAATTGCAAGTGTTGAGCACATGAGTCACGCGATGGCAGCAGTGAGTGCGGCACCGACAGAAGGAATGCGTGAGGATTTGGGTGGCGAGATTCAACGCTCTGTGCGCAATGGTGGACGACGTGACATTATTGCGCAATATCGTATAGGCGAAGCGCAACGCAGTGGTGGTCTTTCCGGCGATAAGCTTAAGGAAACAAAGGAGAAAATCATTAAAGAAGAGTACCGTGTTGGTGCTGAGGATCTTGGTAAAGAAAAGACATTTGAGGCGCTTGATAACGAGTCTAAGAAGTTACTGAAGGAACATGTCGATGCGAATATTATCGTAAACGCACATGCGGCACGTGATGCGATGCGGGGAGGAAATACTGATGCATTGACGGAGATCAGTGACACTATTAGCAGTGGTGCAAAAGATGGAGTATCGGAATCTGTGCGCGATCGCATACAACGTGTAAAACGAGAGAATCGGCTGTAATTTCTAAGTAGGTGACTATGTCAGTGCAACAAACAACACACAATGAAGAGGATCCGATTATCGTGCAGAAGTACACGTTGCCGATGATTGTGCCGGATGTCGGTGAAACAGATGCGCAATTTTCTGCGCGTTGGGAGAGGTTTCGCTCATTGCCGGAAGATGTGAAGGACATTCTTGCTAGTGAGAAGAGCATGAATGTTGTCCAGCATATTGGGAAGCGCATGGGGTTTGATTTATCGCAAATGGCATTTTTGGCGCGGGCGGTGCGGATGTACTATTTTGGAGAGCTGCCTCTTGAAGGGCTTGCAGATTACTTTGTGCAAAATATTGGTGTTGCACCGATGACGGCGCAAAAAATTGCGCAGATACTTGTTGCGCAAATTATCAAAAAAACTGTTAAAGATACAAAAGAGCGGATGACGTTGCGTGAGGCACTGGATCGCTTTGCGGAGATTAAAGATCAGGTCATCACGGAGGGGTACTTGACTGTTGCCGGCGCACAGCGCCAGCAGGCAGGGACGATTGAGAACTGGCTCACGGACTACCATTTGGCGATTGGGCAAGGACGGCACAGCGTCATTGAGCGTGGCAATTACCTCTTTCACAATCGCAATACGAAGCCGTTGAGTGCTGTAGACCGTCAGCGTGTCGCTATGGTGCTCAAATCTTTTGATGAGGATATGAAGATGGTGGTAGATGTTACGCGCAAACAGATCGTGTTTCCATTAGCGCAAAAAATCCCTCAGCGTAGTGGTGTGCAAAAGCCATCATCACCAATGCAGCAGAAAGCATCGCTTGCGCAACACGCGTCGCAACAACACACTGTGCAAAAAGGTGCTATAATAAAAAAGCGACAGGCAGAACCGCGCCGTAATCGTGTGGCACAACCGATGGGATATGTTAATTTTTCATCGGGTCAACGTCTGTCACAGGAAAGAAATCGTACGGAGTGATTGCTATGTGTGATATCTCCCAAGAAGATAAAATTATTTTGACTTTATAAGCAATATGCTTTTTGGTGTACCACAATATATTGATGTAGAAGATAAGATTGCCGGACCATTGACGGCGAGACAGTTTTTGTGGATGCTTGGACTTGGCGCATTACTGATTGTGATGTGGAACATTTTTGATCGGGTGGCGTTTTATGTTATCGCCGTTCCGGTTTGCATGGTTTTTGCTGCATTTGCGTTCTATCGTCCACATGGTGTGCCATTAATCGCATTTATTGGTTATGGTCTCACGTTTCTCTTGCAACCGAAGGTGTATGTGTGGCGTCGTCCACAGGAAAATTTTTACAGCAAGAGGCGCGCGCGTCAGAAAGAGACGTTTAAAGAGCGATTTTACAAGGAGTCATCTTCTGTAAGTCCTAATGATTTTGCAGCACTTGCAGATGTATTGGATAGTGAGGGATTGCATAAAAATGAGAGGGCGATGAAGATTCTTTCAAGAACGAAATCCGTGAAAAAGAGAAGGTAATACAATTTTAGTGGTGTTATGGAACGATTACATGAGAAAAAGTTGACGAATGGAGTTAATGGTGCAAGTACGCAAAAGTATGTTGACGTTGCTGAAGTGCATGATGGCGTAGTTGTTCTGCGTAATGGCGCATTGCGTGCAATCGTTATGATGTCGTCTATAAATTTTGAATTAAAATCAGTGGAAGAGCAGGACGCGATTATTTTGCACTATCAGAATTTTTTGAATTCGTTAGATTTTCCACTACAGATCGTTGTCAGTTCACGAAAGCTAAATATTGAGCCGTATATCGAAGTGCTTAATGATCGGGAACGTCGTACAGATAGCGAGGCAATGCGCATTCAGATTGATGGTTATCGCGCATTTGTTCGGGAGCTGACAGAAGTAACGAATATTATGTCAAAGTTTTTCTATATTGTCGTACCATTTTCTCCGGTAGAGAGTGAAGAGAGTGGATTTTTTTCACGAGTGATGGCGGCACTTCATCCGGCACAACAGATCAGTGCAAGGCGTGAGCAGTTTGAGACATACAAAAACCAACTTTATCAGCGCGTTGACCATGTCAGTGCAGGCCTTTCCGGTACCGGTGTTCGTGGTACAATGCTTAATACGGAGGAGGTATTAGAACTACTCTATAATGCGTATAATCCATCACTCTTTACAAATACTTCTCTTTCAGAGCTTGATCGTATGAATGTGCGCGGTTTGTAATATCAGTAGCAATTTCTAACATGTGGCCTTTTACGAGAAAAAAACAGCAGAATGTGGCGTCGACAAATCAGGACATCATTGAGGCGGAGAAGATCTATAACCGTGGTGTTGCGACCGTGCGCGGTTTAATTGCACCGAGTGCTGTGCGCATTGCACCAATGTTTCTGGAAATTGGCCAAGTTTATGCAAAGACGCTTTTTATAACGACATACCCACGATACTTGCAGACAAATTGGTTTTCGCCGATTATTAATCTTGATTTGCCGATGGATATTGCATACTTTATTCATCCGGTTAAAACGAATGACATTATCAAGCAATTGCGTCGCAGTGTAACACAGGTACAGTCACAGATTAACCTTGAGCAAGAGGAGGGGAAGGTTCGCAATCCTGTATTAGAGACGGCATTGCAGGATATTGAAGACTTACGCGATAAGCTTTTACAAGGAACAGAGCATTTCTTTCGTTTTGGTCTTTATATTACAGTATATGCGGAGGAGAAGAAAAATCTTACAATGGTTGCTAATGAGATTCGAGCAATATTGGAGGCACAGTTGGTCTTTTTGAAACCGGCAGTTTTGCGTATGGAACAGGGCTTTGCGTCAACGTTGCCATTGGCAAATGATGAACTTGATATCGGAAATAATCTTAACACGCAACCACTTTCTACGACGTTTCCCTTTGTGTCGTCCACACTATCATCCAATGATGGTATTCTCTACGGCATTAATCGGCATAATAATTCGTTGATTATCCTGGACCGTTTTAAACAGGCAAATGCGAATATGGTTATTTTCGCGAAGTCCGGTGCTGGTAAGAGTTATGCTGTGAAGTTGGAGATTTTGCGTTCCATGATGATGGGGACGCAGGTTTTTGTGATTGATCCGGAAAATGAGTATAAGCACCTTAGCGATACTGTTGGTGGCACATTTATTAAACTGTCATTGAAATCGCATTCGTTTATTAACCCGTTTGATTTGTCGCATGTTGGCGAAGATGAGAGTCCTGCAGAGGTTTTACGCTCAAATATCGCGATGCTCATTGGATTGCTACGTATCATGCTCGGTTCTACGACGCCGGAAGAGGATTCTATTTTGGACGATGCATTGCGTGAAACATATGCGATTCGCGATATTACGGAAGATAAGGATTTTAGCGATCTGCCACCAGAGGCTTTTCCAACGATGGCGGACCTCGGTCAGATTCTTACTTCTATGGACGGCGCAGAGTCTCTTTCTGCACGTTTGGAGAAGTATACACATGGTATTTTTTCCGGTTTCTTGAATAATCACACCAATGTTAAGGTTAACGGTGAGCTGATTGTCTTTAATATTCGTGATTTGGAGGATGAATTGCGTCCGATTGCGATGTACATTGCGTTGCAATTTATTTGGGATAAGATGCGTTCGGAATTACGACGACGTTTAGTGATTGTTGACGAGGCATGGGTTATGATGCAAAAGGAAGATGCGGCAAGTTTTCTTTTTGGCATCGCAAAGCGCTGTCGTAAATATTACACAGGACTTACAACGATTACACAGGATGTATCAGATTTCATGACATCGCATTATGGACGACCGATTGTGACGAATTCATCGTTGCAACTTCTTCTCAAACAGTCGCCGGCATCCATTGAAACAGTTCGAGAAACATTTTTTCTTACGGATCATGAGAAATTTCTTCTCTTGGAGAGCAATGTTGGTGAAGGAATTCTATTTGTTGGCACGAAGCATGTGGCAATTAAAGTTGTTGCTTCATATAGTGAAGATCAGATCATTACATCTGATCCGCGTCAACTTTTGGAAATTGCACAGGCAAAGAAGAACCTTGAAAATGAGTAAGGATGTGACAGTGGACTCTGTGAGTACGTTGTTAGATTAGTTGTTTGTGTGGATGAGTGCCGTTTTTTAATTATGTGATCTTTTGTGGCATATTATTT
>CAZGWO010000027.1:718-7100 GCA_964528835.1 uncultured Pseudobdellovibrionaceae bacterium | reverse complement strand
GCGCACCGGCGCGACTCCACCAGTTCTTGGATGCATCATAGAAAAAGATGCGCTCACCCGCGCGCATCCCGCGCGCACTCCCATCCGCCTCCGAACCCATCACTGCCGTCTGTGCCGTGATACCTTGCGCCGCAAACAATTTCTGCCATATCTCCGCCGCAGTATCATCACGGACCACGCCATTTGCCTCCGAGCCGGCAAAACATGTCACATACAAGCGATGCGGATCAAGTCCAACATCATCAACAAGAAACTGCCACACCCACGGGATCTGCTCTTCTTTAAAATAATCACCCAGTGACCAATTACCAAGCATCTCAAAAAACGTCGTATGACGATTATCACCAACTTCCTCAATATCTTCTGCACGAAAACAGCGCTGACTATTGACCAGACGTGTACCGGCAGGATGTTTCTGTCCCATCAAATACGGCACCAACGGTTGCATTCCACTACCGATAAAGAGCGTCGTTGCATCATTATCAGGACGCAACGGTGCTGATGGGATAACGGTATGCTGTCGTTCCTTATAAAATGCAATGAAACGCGCACGCAAATCGTGAAGCAAGTATGTCGTCATATATATATTATAAATACCATAACAAACTACCACGCAATACGATCACGTCGCCATTCCTTAAGTACGTCATGCTTGCGCACATCATAATATCCATGTGCATGCAACTTCTCATTTACAACGCGAAAAACGTCCTCCGGCTTCGCATCACGTGACAAACGAAAAAGCTTACTTTCCAAGTTACCGCGCGCCGTAGCACCAACCTTTGGATACTGCTGTTGTACAAAGTGTAAAACTTTTTTAATATCAAACATAATACTTATTTTATAAAATCCGATTAAGACGTTTCTGTTGTGTCTTCAATTCATCAGCAAGCATACGTGTCTCAGCCTTCATCTTTTTGAGATGTTGCTTTATTTCATCAATTTGCGCATCAATTTGCGCACGCTTACGCACAAGGCGCCGTATCTCTACTGCAAGTAACTGCTCCTCTCTCTGTGCTTTATGCAAATCAGCCGTTATAATTGCAATGCGTCGCTGATATTGCAGTTGTTCACGTTTACGTTGTATATCATCCATGTGTAGTACTTACCCGTTCTCTAAAAAATCACAACACCTCTCCCTTAGCATAATTCCCTAAAGAAATCCCGTCAACTTTCCAACAAAAGCAATATAAATGACCACAAGCGCATATCCTTCCCACTTCTGGATACGATCATCCGATGTTGTAAAAATAAATGCTAATGTTGCAATAATAAAAAGCGGAATACCGATTATCATTGCTTGCTCTGATACGGCAAGCGGTCCAAAAAATGATGGGATACCTGAAACAGCAAGTGCATTAAACGTATTGGATCCAAAAATGTTCCCGAGAGCAATAGAATGTTTGCCCTTACGTGCTGCTTGCACAGAAATAATCAACTCCGGTAATGATGTGCCAATCGCAACGACAATCATTGTAACGATCGCCGTCGGAATACCGAAAATCGTCGCAACCTCCGTCACAGATGTAATCGTCCAATCAGCCCCAAAATATACACCAATCATGCCAAGTACTGCCAATACAACCGTATACAATGAAAGACGATGATGTTTTTGTTCCTTTTGTTGCGACTGATCATCATTGGCATTGAAAATTGTATAAGATATAAAAATAATTAGCAACATAATGCTAATGATACCTTCTTGCCATACGAAAACACCATCCATAATAAAGAAGATGAATAACGCACTCGCAATAAAAAAGAACGGTAAATCAACATCGATCAATTGCTCTTTGACACATAATGTTCCAACAGCAATTGCGGCAATACCTCCAACCAAAAGGCTGTTGGCAATGTTAGAACCGATAATTGTATCAATAGCAAATGTCTGCAATGTAGAATCACCGGAAAGTACTGTAATAATCGCCGTTGCAATCTCCGGTAAAGAGCTGCCAATAGACACGATCGTCGCACCAACAATAAAGCTGGAAAGCCCAAATGCCAGACCAATTTCCTCTGATGCGGCAGAAAAAACATCAGCAGATTTAACCAAAAGTGCTAATGCACCAATCAATGCAACAATCCAGAGAAGCGTTGTCATATCAGCTATCAGTTTATTATATTAATTACCACTTCATTATATTTGTTGCTTGGGCGTATCATTGCCCGCTACACTATCATTATTACCGACCATACTGGATCGCACGTTATTCAATATCTTCTGAATATTTTTATTGTGCGGTTTTGCAAATGAACGCGTAAATTTCTTTGGTGCAATATGTGTCATTTGCGCAAGTGACATTGGACGATCATGCGGTGTAACTACAGAACGTTCTACTTTCTGTACAAGAGGAGCGCCACGCTTTTTTGTTGTCCGCATACGATTGCGCTGTGCAACGTTCTGAACTTGTTGCGGTGAATGTGCTTGTGCTTTCATTATTGCACTTCGATGTACGGCAAGACAATTCTTGCAAAAAACCGGTCGCTTACCGTCTGGCTGAAATGGTAACTGAATATCAACTGCACACGCATCACACTGTGCGGCAAAAAGCGGTTTTGCGTCATCATCACTGTTTAGTGCAGACGTAACAATACTATCATGTACTGGCGTGGAAGATGTAGTACTATCACCAATCACATCGTCATCGTCTACCTGTGCGGCGTCCTCTCGCGTAACATGTTTTTCTCGTGCTTGATCGGTGTTCTCTGTCATCTGTGATACCAACTGCTGTTCTTGATGCTGCGCCTGTGGTGACGTCGCCGTAAGTGCTTGTACGTCAACCATACCGCTCCAGTGTGCAATTCGTCGTTCAACATCTGCACGCGGTGTCGCATATGTCTCACGTGTATACGCAATAACCGCATCCTGCTGATCATGTGTTGTAACGTCTTCTACAGGTGGTAATGTTGTCGCGCTAAAAGCATCTGCCGCAACACCATCAATCATCAACTTCAGATAAATATGATATTTCGGTAAATTAATGATGTCATTCATCATAAAGATCGGCTCAAACTCCTTCTCCATAAATTCCGCATCCGTAGCGCCAACACGAAATGCAATCATCGTACCAACATTACCAAAAACAGCATCACGTACTTCTTCCTGAATCTGCGCAATATATTGATGCGCCAATATAATACTTAAACGATACTTACGCGCCTCGGATAAAATATTCGCAAAAGACTCCGTCGCAAAATTTTGAAACTCATCTACGTAAAGGTAGAAATCCTTACGCTCATGCTCCGGTATATCAACACGACTCATTGCCGCCATTTGAATCTTCGTAATTATCATAGCTCCTAAAAGCGCGCTATTGTCCTCACCGATACGCCCTTTGGAAAGATTCATGATAAGAATCTTCTGCCCATCCATCACATCACGAATATTAAATGCATTCTTCGGTTGTCCGACAATATTGCGAATAAGCGAACTTGTCAAAAATTGCCCCACTTTATTCTGAATCGGCGCGATAACTTCCTGTAGTACGCGATCACTCCACTTTGGAAATTCATCTACCCAATAAGTACGCACAACAGGATCTGTAATATTTTCTACAATGCGCTTCTGCTACTTCTTGTCAACCAAAATTTTCATCACGCCTAAAAGTGTTGTGTTTGGCGTTTCCAAAAGCGCAAGAACAGCATTACGTAAAATATATTCTAAACGCGGTCCCCACGAATCCGCCCACAATTTTTTGAATACACCAACAATCCCTGATGCGACAAGGTGACGATATTGCGGATCCACCTGTTCTAAAACGTTAAAAGCAATTGGAAAATCCTGATCGGCAGGATTAAAGTATATCACATCTTTCACACGCTCCGGTGGGATTATTTGTAACATCTTCTCCGCCGTGTCGCCATGAGGATCAATGTATGCAACACCATGCCCATTGGCAATATCCTGTGTTACCATCTGCTCCAAAAGCGTAGTCTTTCCCATACCACTCTTTCCGATAATATACATATGCCGCCGACGATCATCAGTTTTAATACCAAAAACCTGATTATGATCGCGAAAACGTGTTTTTGCAAAAAATGTAATTTCTTCTGACATAACAACTTTTTTAACCTATCTCTTACTAGACTACAATTTATCACTACTGCGCAATCGGCAAATCCGGCGGAGCAGTCGCCTTTGTAATATTTGACCGTACAACAGATGGTGCAACAACCGTCATGTCAGGCATATGAAATACCGTAGCCAGCTCCCGATCACTTAGCACAAAACGCGGGGTGTTTAACTTTCGTTTCTTATACGCATCAAAAACTTTACGTTGGCGAAAGCGAAGACGTGTCTTACGAAATATATATTTTGCATCTGTCAACAATGTTGGTTTAAAAGCATTAAGATTAAAATCAGCAAACTGTTTCAATGCACCAAAAAATCCGGACACCATTGACTTCCTAAACACCTCACGACGACCAATGTAAACCATGCGCATTTTCGTACGAAACATATAACGTCCAATATTATCTTCTACGGCTTCCAATGTCTTACGTTCGCCGGGAGAGAGGCGAAATTCCAAAGGCGCCTCATCTTTTTTCTCGCCACCATCGGTATCCCTTTTCAAAAATCCGGTAATGGCCATCATTATCTTTCCAATTATACCCTTCTCCGGAGCAGGAGCTTTCCCTTTTAATTCATTGACAAATTTTTCACCTTCCTCCTTAGCCCATCCCTCTAAAATCGGTTCAATGATAATTTGGAACCATAGATGCTCCGCTTTTCTCATGCGACCCATCATCTCAATAAGACCGGAAAGAGGATCAATCATTTTTCCAGTAACGGTTTCTTCAAAACGTTCCCATGTCTTAATCGGTATAGGATCCGGTTTAATAAGAACAATATCAGATCCCCATAAGTCCCAATCTTTATTTGGAATAATTGCCGGCACTTGCTCGATATAATTGTGGGCATCACGAATTTCAACATCGGGGTATTGTGCATAAAGGTGCGACTCAAAGAGCGCACGAAGACTACTTGGCAAATCTATAAAAAAATGAACGCAACCATTTGTACCAACGATCTCAATGCTAAAATTTGGCTGTGAAGCGCCGAAGCACAGTTCATCATATACTGAAATGGTCGTGCTCGTACCTTGTAACCCTGCAAAAACAGACTCCATCGGTTGTGGTGATCGCTCGGTATTACGCGGTGGAATGATTTCAATTGTTTCAAAATCCGTATTTTCTGCACGAACATCACCGATATAACTCATCCATAACGGAAAAAACGTCTTATACAAAATAAACGGAAGAATAAAAAACCAAATAAAACGAAAGACGTCAATGACGGTGCCGGTCTGCTTAAAAAGTGGTTCTAAGATTGCAAAAACTTCCATCATAGCAATAAAAAAACAAAAGTGCTATACCTTTCCAGTATACCACAGAAATATTCTCACTCTTTCACTACTTTAAATTCGCTTGCGTCTCATTGCACGCCGTGTTTGTGTTGTCGTAGAATGATTACCGTCCGGTAACGTATACACACCGCGACTCACCTTCTTGAAGAACTGATTTAAATTGACAACAATTGTCATTCGTCGCACATCACGTACTTTCAAAACATCTCGTACGATTTCATCCGTGTGCATCGGTCCACCACCGTGTGCCTTCAAAATCGTTGTTATCACATCACGTACCGTACCTGATGTATACCCCCACTCATCCAATCCATAAAGACCACGGCCAACAAGGATGAAGCGATGATCCTTGATAAGTTCATTATGCACCGTCTGTACATTCGTCTTCACACCCGGTCGTTTATTAAGCTTATACATGTCAATACGTTCTGCAATTTTCTTAAAGTGCATTGGCTCACCATTCTCCTTCAGAACCAAATAAATCTTCTCACGAATGCCACGTGGCGTTACATCATGCCAATGCACCATGCCCCACCGCCCAAACGGATTTTTCCGAATATCCACAACCGGCTGTAAATAGTGATGTAACGTATCCTTATCAATATCCGCAACAGCATCTCTGTGTCGTATGTACTGCTCATGAAGAATATCATGTGCAAGCGGCTCCTTAACATCAGCGAGAATTGCCTTTACCACATCACGCACTCGCTCCCACTGTTTTTCATCAAATTCCACATGGACGACAGTCTTTAGCACATCTTTCCGCTTAAGATAGTTAATCCGCTCCGCCGTCTCCAAAAAAAATCGTACCGCACCACGCTCAGAGGCATCATCGTGTGCAATCATTTCAACGAGGTCTTCTTCCAACATAATATTACCGCGTTTCTGAATCTCGCGCTCAAGTGGTGTATATACTCTTTCTACAATATCCTGTGCTGTCGTCGTCTTAACATCTGCAATACTTCCTTCAACAATCTGGCGAATGCGTTCACGTGTAAGGCCGTACTTCTTGCCGA
>CAZGWO010000027.1:0-708 GCA_964528835.1 uncultured Pseudobdellovibrionaceae bacterium | reverse complement strand
CTGTCCAATGTCTGTGGCTTACTCGCATCAACACCAAAACGCCGACGCAAGACATCACGCGACCGTTCAGACAAGTCACTAACAACCTGTTCAAAAAACTTACTATATGACTCGGAGTTTACCTTCTTTGTCATAAGACTATACTTGGATGACTAACGATAATTACTGTAACATAGACAGCATAAAATGTCAAAATTAAAGACCATTGTGCGCTTTATTGCGCAAATGTTCTTCATACGTTCGCGAGAAAACCGTCTCCCCTGTTTTTGCATTATTAAGAAAGTACATATACTCCGTTTTTTGCGGATACACAGCAGCGCGTAATGCATTTTGCCCAGGATTACCAATTGGACCAGGTGGTAATCCAACATACTTATATGTATTATATGGCGAATCAACCTGCGTCTCCTCCAATGTATGTTTCACTTTTGATTCTCCAAAAATATAATCCAGTGTTGCATCAGATCCAAGCGCAATACCACTATGTAACCGATTATAAAAAATGCCACTAACAATTGGTCGTTCTTTTGCGATGTGTACCTCACGTTCTACAATACTCGCTAGCGTAACAACATCGTGAATTGATTGTTGAAATTGCTTAATATGTTCACGCATTGCTGGTGTAAACTTCTTCTCGAAATTCTGCAAAAGCGTCGTTACAATTGTTCGCGCATCATCATCCGGCAAAAAATTATACGTATCCGGAAA
>CAZGWO010000026.1:0-7256 GCA_964528835.1 uncultured Pseudobdellovibrionaceae bacterium | reverse complement strand
TTTTTCCCTCATAGAAACTATAAAATTTAATTATCTTAATTAAAAAACAACACATTTAACAGTTTAATAAGTGCATAATAAATTACACACCCAAAAACTATGTTATCATAATAGCACAGGTTTATTATTTTGACTAGCCGAATACACTTCTTTACTCCTTCTCCTTCCATGACAATCTTCGCCAAAAATAAGCACGCTCATTACGATTATGCAATTATCTCTCGCTTTGAGGCCGGTTTAGTGCTTTCCGGACAAGAAGTCAAATCCGTCAAAACAGGACACGTGAGTCTCAAAGGCGCTTTTATTACCGTACGAGGCAATGAACTCTTTCTCACAAATGCCTTTATTCCAAAATATCGCCATGCGGGATCACTTACCGACTACGACCCGACGCGACCGCGAAAGATTCTTCTGCACCGTCGAGAGATCCGCTCTCTCATTGGAAAAGCACGCTCTGCGGGCTTGACGATTATCCCACTTTCGGTGTATACTAAAGGTCGTTACGTAAAGGTGGAATGCGCGCTTGCGCGTGGAAAAAAAATCCACGATAAGCGTGAAACTATCAGGAAACGTGACACAGATCGCTCTGTGCAACGTGCGTTGCGCGGCAGAGTCTAACATCCAATGGGGTTGAATTTTAGATTCGACAGTGCGATATGTAAAGATATGCGAATTGACTGACACGCGGTACCAGTCATAAATCTCTCCGCGTATGTATATAGTTGCAAACCTTATTACAAAAGCTAAGACACTGGTTGCTCGCGCTTTCGCAACGCCACGTCTTGCTCTCGCTACAGCCTAACATAACGCCGTAGCCATTGCCGGTACGTTGCCATGAACGTATCACGCAGTGTCATATTGTCATGGATCGGATGCGACGGTTGTACATCTGTCGCACGCCTAAATGATGTTTGCATGTACTCAGCGTTACGCTTTCTGTGCATCTCTCGTGTGTAGCGCTTAAACTACAATAGATGTACTAGATTCGTAGAGTATCTTTGCGTGTTGTACATGGACACGGGTGCAATTCCCGTCAACTCCACACCTATAATATACATCACACTCTATCTCTATAGACAATATATATGCGACGACGACGATTTCGCCCCAAAAAACCGCAACGCGTTGAAAAGCCTGCTTACAAAATCAATGACAAAATTCCGGCGGATACTGTTTTTGTGATTGATGAAAATGGCACATCTCTTGGCGAAATGTCACTCGCCGATGGTATTGCACGAGCACAAGAAAGCGATCTTGATCTTGTAGAAGTATCGCCAAAAGCGCAACCGCCAGTCTGTCGCATTGCCGACTTTGGAAAAATTCAATACCAAAAGTCAAAACAAGAACGCCAACGCATTGCCGCCAAGAAAAAAACAACAACAAAAGGTATTCGTATCAGTGTACGCACAGGAGCCAACGACCTTGCATTCAAACAAAAACAAGTTGACGGCTTTCTGCTCAAGGGCAATAAAGCACGTATTGAAATTATGTTACGCGGACGTGAACGTGCACACAAAGACATTGCGCGCGACGCCCTCAATACGTTCACAAAAGGCATTACGACGCCATTTAAAGTAGAAGAAGATATTAAATCATCGCCACGTGGTTTTCAAATGACGATTGCACCGGAATAGCTCTTGCATTTTCCGCGAGATTGTCCTATACTCTTAATCATGATAGGCCGAGAGCGCATACATCGCTCTTTTTTAGATAAACAATAATACTAGTATCATACATATGCCAAAGATGAAGACCAGGAAAGCACTTGCAAAAAAAGTAAAAATCACCGCAACGGGCAAAGTGCTTCGTCGTACAACCGGACAAAACCACTTTAATGCAAAAGAGTCCGGTAAAGTAACACGCACCAAACGTAGCGATCGTGCCATACCAAAGGCTGAATCAAAAAACATTCGTCGCGCACTTGGCGCATAAATTACACTAATCTACCAAACTAACAGTTACTATATGGCAAGAATTAAACGTGGAACAACATCACTCAAGCACCGCAAAAATGTCCTTAAACACGTTAAAGGATTCCGTTGGCGTCGCTCTACACACGAGCGCGCCGCTAATGAGGCTCTCCTTAAGGCTGGTCACTATGCTTATCGCGACCGTCGCGTTAAAAAACGCACAATGCGCAAACTGTGGATCAAACGCCTCAATAACGCCGTACACCTCCATGGACTTTCATACAGTCGCTTCCTCAACACATTAAAAAAGACCGGCAATAATCTTGATCGTAAAGTACTTGCACAAATTGCCGTAGAGCATCCATCAATTTTAAAGCAAATCATTGAGAAAGTAAAATAAATGGAAAACCGCCAGTAATGGCGGTTTTTTTAGTGCTTATGTTTATGCGCACACGACGTACTGGCATCTTCGCAATCACGCGCTGTAAAAGATGTTGCCAAAAATGTTGTGATTGGCACGGCTACAATCAAACCGATACTACCAACAAGTGAGCGAACAACCTCAACAGAGACCACCTCTATACTGATAACAGCACCAAATGGCTCATTGTATGTTGCCAGAAGCAAAAAAAGTGGTAATGATGCGCCAGCATAAGCAAGTACAAGTGTGTTAATTAATGCGCCAACATGCTCACGACCAACAACCATCGCACGTGTATAAAGTGTGCGTACACCACGTACGCCAGCGCGCTTAAGCTCCATCACTACAGCCGCTTGCGTAATTGCGACATCATCCAAAACACCGATCATGCCAATAATAATCCCTGTCAAAAGAAGGCTGGCCATGTCAATAGATTCTCGTGATGCGCTAAGAAAAAATGCATCCTCCGTACCAATGCCGGAAAACATCATCATACGCGTGATCACAACAGCTAATGCGCCGGTAATAGCAACAGCAATACTTGTCCCGAGAAAAGCTGCATATGTCTTTGGTCGTAAGCCATGTGTAGCACCCATCACAAATGCAAGGAGTGCAATGGCGATCGTCATTCCCCACAGTAATGGCGATCGCCCGGATGCGATAATCGGCATGAGTATATAGATAATAACAGCAATAGAAACTACTAGCGATAGTAAAGAACGCAAACCGCTACGTCCACCAAAAATGACAATCACTGTAGCAAAAATTATACCAAGGGCCACCAATGGCCACCGACGATCAACATCATAAACACTGTAAAAAATCTCACCACTGTCATGCGTTACGCGCAAATAAATATGATCATCCTTTTTTAAAGGTGTAAAATCATTGGAAAAAGATACAACCCTTGTTGTATCACCATCTTTTATGCGCGCGATCACATCTTGTGTAAATGATCCTTTGCCAAGACCATTAGTCTCTTGTGAGACAATATCACCGGCACCGATTACTTTTGCTGGCAAAATTGTTGATGACTGTGCTTGCACAAACTGCGCTGTAAACAAAAACACCAACACATAGAACGATATATTACCTATAAATCGTAAACCATGCCACATCGTCATGACACCCTATTCTTCTTATTGCGTTCCTCAATAAGTTTCACTATATCAAGGATGGAACGATGTAGCACAAAAAACGGCAACCAGAGCCACGCTGTTTTTCTAAGAAATTTGTTTAAAAATGCATCCATACATTGTATTATACAGCACTGATACGATCATACAAGGTATATCCGGCAACACCGGCGGCAACTGACACGTTCAATGACTGTTTGGCGCCACGCATCGGAATCTCTACCGCACAGTCTATCAGTGCAAGTGTTTGCGCATCAATCCCTTTTGGTTCGTTGCCGAGAATGAGTGCGACATCACGACCATCACCGACAAAGTCCGTAACCGCACTACTCTCCGGTGTTTGCTCCAATGCAACTATTCGTACGTCACGCTCTTTTAATGTACCAATCACATCAGCAACATTTTCATGCTTCTCCCACGGCACGGTACTGTCGGCACCAAGCGCCACCTTGCCAATCATCCGCTCCGGCTTTGTCGTCCACGATCGTGTACCATCATATGGCGGACACGTATAACCGGTAAGGTAGAGCTTTGCTACACCAATTCCATCTGCTGTACGAAAAATCGCGCCAATATTGTGCGCACTACGAATATTGTGCAAAATAAAAAAAAGTTGTGCCATAAACCTCTATGATTCTCCCATTGTCCGTGTCCAACGACGGTAAAGCTCTGCCGTTGCCACTACGTCACGCATACAGTAGTCGGCAATGACATCAAACTGCTTCTGTGCAAAAAGACGTTGTACCGCTAAACCGTCAATAACATCACCATCATCACCCTTCTGCTTCGGACTTGTAATACCCATCGCAGTCGTAAAAAGGTGAAGGCTAAAGCGACGCATCGCACCATAGAATGATAGTTGATCAGCAAGATCCAAATGAGCATTAAAACCGGTACGATAATCACCATAACGATTTGGCATAAGATCTTTACACATTACAAGGTCATGTACCATGGAGCGAATAATAATATATGGCGCATCAAATCCACGTCCATTGAAAGAGATGATCTGATCATACTGCACAACATCTTCCCAGAAAGCTGTAAGTAATGCTTTCTCCGTTGTACATGGCACATAAAGTATTTCGCCATTATAAGACTGTCCTTTGTCATAATCTTTATCTACAAGGTAAAGCATTTTTCCTTTATTCGTATCAGGGTTAAGCATGCCAATGCCAACAATAAATCCCGTTACCGGATAAAGTGCCAACCGTTCTTTCTCATCCTGTTGCGCTTCATCCGTTTTTGCATAACGTAAAAGACTATGTTGCGCTACAGGATCTAATGTTTCAAAGTCAATGCCAACACACTCAATATCAAATACTATTTTTTTCCGCATAACGACAAAATCATTGCTTATATTTCCATCCTACCACATAAAAACCGCTTCATGCGAAGCGGTATACGATACTATGTAGCAGGTTGTTGCGTAATCGCCAAAACTTGCCTATAGTACCGACCAATAACAGAAACCCAGCGTTCTACACCTGCCGGATCATGCGTCGCACATGAACGACCACACTTCCACACGAGCATCTTTCGTGGTGTCGTACGTCCATAATCATAAACAAGCTCACGCACACGGCGTGCAACCGTTGCCACCGCATCCTCCGGAGAATCAAAGCATGTATGCCCACCAGTGCCCATACGCGGCCGCTTTGCACGAAAACCCCAATAATTAAAACAATCTCTACCATTAAGTACCGGTACACGCTTGCCCCAATTACTCTCCTGTTTTGCCATTGCCACAAGATAAGCCATGATAATAGGATCTTGCTGTGCCAATGCATCAACCATCTGTACCATTGGGTATCCCTTCAAATAAGCACGTAAACGCGCTACACGTTGCACCTCTTGAACGGATTGTGAACTCTTATTGCAAAATGCCTGCATCATACGTCGCCCATCAGAAAGCATCGTCGATTTCCACGGCACATGCGTATCAATAGCGCACAATGCCTCTGTCAGGCGCACACTGTCACGTCCCTGACCACGCACCGGATTACTCGGTTGCGCTTGCGCAAATGGAAGTAAAAGAAAACAGCCCATGAGAACCCCTGTGCTGATGATCATTGTTTTTCTATAGTGAAAGAGAATCTGTGCAAATGTCCTCTGACCATGGATGGGTGATGGCTCATCAGAATCTGATGAATACGTCATAAAATATTATTACGAATTATCCGGCAACAACGTCGCCTCATCGGCAGAGAGCGCCCCCATCCCTACACGTACGTACTATTTTACAGAACTATACAAAAGCGTCAACCCCTCTCAAACAAAAAGAAGGTTACACACAGGTGCAACCTTCTTTTATGGTAACTAGTCACACTACATCGTGCGTAGATTATCCGGACGCTCCGGACGTGGCTTAAGTGCCTTCATTGACAAGTTTATACGTCCCATCTTGTCAATCTCCTTCACCTTGACCGTCACTTCATCACCAACATTAACGACATCTGTTACCTTCTCCACACGCTTATGGTCCAGTTCAGAAATATGCACAAGACCATCTTGCCCCGGCAAGATTTCAACGAATGCACCGAAATCCATAATCCGCACAACCTTGCCTGTAAAAATCTCACCGACTTCGACTGTTCGGGTAAGATTATGAATCCACTCACGTGCTTGCGTGCCACCATCGCCGTCCGGCGCTGTAATAAAGATGTTACCATCATCTTCGATGTCAATAGACGCACCGGTTTCATCAATAATCTTATTAATTGTCTCACCGCCCTTACCAATCACATCACGAATCTTCTCCGGATCAATTTTCATCGTGATAATACGTGGCGCGTATGGCGACATCTCTTTACGCGGTGCCGGAATAACCTCCAACATCTTTGAAAGAATATGTGCGCGTCCGCGATTTGCTTGACGAATTGCCACCTCCAACATCTCCAATGTAACACCGTCAAGTTTAACGTCCATTTGCAACGCCGTAATGCCTTTCTCTGTTCCGGCAACCTTTAAATCCATATCTCCATAGTGATCTTCCGCACCCTGAATATCAGAATGTACTTTAAACCTTCCCTCTTCGTCTGTAATCATACCCATCGCAATACCACTAACCGGTCGAATAATTGGTACGCCAGCATGCATTAATGATAATGTTGATCCGCAAGTAGATGCCATAGAACTTGATCCATTCGATTCCATTACTTCCGAAACGAGAAGGATGGTATACGGAAATGCCTCACGTGACGGGATTACCGGCACTAATGCCTTCTCTGCCAACGCACCATGCCCGATTTCGCGACGCCCCGGACCGCGATTTGGGCGCACCTCTCCCACACAGTATGCTGGAAAATTGTAGTGGTGAATATAATGTTTCTTCGTATCTACCTCCATCGTATCAATCACCTGGTTATCGCCCGGCGCACCAAGCGTCGTTACGGTTAATACCTGCGTCTCACCACGCGTAAAGACACCGCTACCGTGTGGGCGTGGCAGTACACCAACTTCACAGGTAATCGGACGGATTTCATCCAATGCACGACCATCCGGACGCTTTTCATGATCTAAAATATTTTTATGCACAATGGCATCAGCAACATCATCAAAAACTAAATCAAACGTATCGTCAAAGAGTTCCGGTACATCATCACCAAGCTTGGCAAGTACAGCTTCCTTTGTCGCTTCCCGCACGGCGCTTGTCTGCTTGGCAATTTCCGCTTTTGTTCCATAGAGCGCACCTTCTAGTCCGGCAGCTATTGCTTCTGCGCGAATCAATTCTGCCACATCGTCCTCCAACGCCATGACGAACGGCTCAGCTTTTGCCTTGCCGATCTC
>CAZGWO010000025.1:0-7569 GCA_964528835.1 uncultured Pseudobdellovibrionaceae bacterium | reverse complement strand
TATAGTTATCCAAGATTTTTGATGCCGCTGTTGTGCGCACGCCCTTCGTACAAATTGCATCCTTCACGCCATAGGGGATACCGGCAAGGAGGTCAATCTCCTCACCGTTTTTGACTTTTGCATCTACAGCGCGCGCTTGCGCAAGTGCTTCATCACGCGCAACCGTCAAAAATGCATTAAGTCCGTCAGCGCCATCTTTCGCAGAAATTGTCTCTAAGTAGCGCTCCGCCAACGCTACTGCTGTCACTTCCCCATTGCGGATTTTGCTATGCAATGTTTTAATCATATGGTTACCCCGCTACTAAAAAAGACTCTTCACTTTGATATACCCCTCTCTCGTCTCCGGCACACTCGCCATAATGCGCGCACGCGTGTCATCATCAGCATCGTGCGCTACATCACCGCGAAAGACATTCGTCATGCCGGTAATGTGTCCAATCGGTGCGACATTCGTTGTATCTATTTCATTAAGTTCCTCAAAATACGCGAGGACACTGGCAAGATCTTTCTGATACTGCGCAACATCGTTATCTGTTACACCGATACGCGCAAGAAATGCAACATGGCGAACTTCTTCTTCTGTTAGCTCTGTCATAGAAAATTATAATTAATACTGTTTTTATCATACCACGACGCAACACAAAAACACAACCTCAAAATAACGCAAGAAATCTTTCCTCTGTAAGAATTGGTATGCCCCGTTGCTGTGCCTTAACTAACTTTGACCCTGCTTTTATACCAGCGACAACATAATCGGTTTTCGCACTCACACTGTTACTTACACTCCCGCCAGCAGCACGAATCTTTTCCTTTGCAACGTCACGCGTCATCTGTGTCAATGTTCCCGTCAAAACAAATACTTTGCCGGCAAGTGGTAATGTACGATCACGTACCGGCATACGTACACGCACATTAGCCTCGGTCAAACGCGCCATTACATGACGATTATGCGCATCTTGTACCCATGTGATAATACTATGTGCAACACTCTCCCCAATACCATCAATTTGCATCCATTGTGTTGTCGTTATCTCTGCCATGTGCGTCATAACCTGATCTGGTGTACATATCGCATCACAATGCGTATTACTATTATCAGCAAGAAAACGTGCCAAAACAATTGCTGTTTCTTCACCAACATGTGCAATGCCAAGTGCAAAAAGCAACCGTGCAAGGTCAACTTCTTTCGCTGCGGCAATTGCCTTGATAAGATTGGTTGCCGCCTTTTCCTTAAAACCCTCTAGTGCCATCACATCATCACGTGTTAAAAAGAAAAAATCTGCAACATCATCTACAAGACCGGCCTCCATCAACTGTGCGACAATCCGCTCACCACAACCATCAATCGCAAGTCCCTTCTTGCTTACAAAGTGCGTCAATTGTTCACGTCGCATCGCAAAACTCGCCGCATTCGTACAGTAATACGCAGCACTCATTTTTACGCCATCACCGATTGCGCGCTTTTCCACAGGTGCGCCACACACCGCTTCACTGGTACGCCGCATATCAAATACGCGTTCTCGTCCGGTGCGTAAACTTTTTATTACTGCTACAATATCCGGAATAATATCTCCCGCCTTCTGAATAATAACCGTATCACCAATACGCAAGTCCAGCCGTTTGATCTCCTCTTCGTTGTGTAGTGTTGCACGCGCAACAATTGTGCCGGCAATACGCACCGGTCGCAAGTGCGCCACCGGCGTCATTACACCGGTACGCCCGATTTGTACGGCAATGTCCTCTACTACTGTTGTTGCCTGCTCTGCTGGAAATTTGTACGCCACGCCCCACCGCGGACTCTTTGCCGTATAACCAAGTTGTCGCTGCAATGCAATACTATCAACTTTCACTACTATACCATCAATCCCGTAATCTTCCTGTGTGCGACGCGTAATCCACGATTGATAAAATGCCTCCACATCAGCGAGTGTCGCACAACGCTGATGATGCGGATTGGTCTTGAAATGCAAATCCTGCAGAAGTGCCAATTCCTCCCATTGCGTCGTCGGTGCTACGCATGAGGTCTCACGTACATCCAATGCATCAATATCATAAACAAAGACGTCCAACTTGCGCGTCGCGCTAATACGCGGATCCAATTGACGCAGTGATCCTGCCGCCGCATTGCGCGGATTAGCGAACGGCACATCACCAGCTGCTGCACGCTCCTGGTTGATGTGCGCAAATGCCACCTTTGACATCCATACCTCACCAACAACCGTGACATCAACTGCCTGTGGCAAAACCATTGGCACGCTGGCAATTGTCTTGATATTCGCACTGACGTCCTCACCAACAACACCATCGCCACGTGTCGCCGCACGCACAAACACACCATTCTCATACGTCATTATCACCTTCACGCCGTCAATCTTCATTTCTGCCACGTAAGTCGGCGGCTCTGACAACGCACCATAACGCATCAAACGCTCTTCCCACGCACACAACTCATCCCACGCAAACACATCATCAAAAGACCACTGTCGTACTGCGTGACGCACTTTTGCAAAACTTTGTAACGGCACGTCACCAACACGTTGTGTTGGTGACGTTGGCGTAACCAATGCCGGATACTGCTGCTCCAACGCCTCAAGTTCCGCAAAAAGCGTATCATACGCCGCATCACTAATTGTCGGTGCATCCAACACGTGATATGCATGCCGATGTTTATCAATTTCCGCACGCAATTTCACAATACGCTGCTTTGCATCCTTCTGTGATATGTTCTTCATAACATTATTATGTCTATAATTTATACTACCATATTACGACCTGGCACCATAACTCCAAACAACAACATTATCATTACGAAACAATTTCAGATAAAGACCTCACCGAACAACACTTACCAGAATTACTTCATCCTCTCTACGGTCGTCTTTACAATGACACATTTACGGTTTTGGCGTTACGTTACTACATCGTATTTCTCATTATTTATGATTTCTCACAATGACGGTGTTCTACATGGTGGCAAAAAAATTTTTATAACCAAAAATAATGGCAAAATAATATTTCGTATACCGAAAAAAAATTTAACACGTACCATTGTTATATGGCAATTACATTCAAAAAATACTCTGATCTTACTCTTATCAAAATTATGTGCCGTCAATAACATTCGCGTAATGTAATACAACAATACTATTGTATGTTAAAATAAATGTACTATTTTCCTATCAAACATTATGCAAATTATCACCATTTCCGGCGTAGACGGCAGTGGCAAGAGTACGCAAGCCAAGCGCCTGATTGCGCACTACACATCTCGTGACAAACGTGTCTATTACTTGCATGCCGTGAATTTTTCCATTGCGCAGAAACTTCTCAAACCACGCACACGAGCAGCAGCAGTACAAGGAACTGCCGCCGACACGGGACAGTCCCAAACACGCGCATCATGGTGTGGCGTTTTCTTGCGCAAGGCTGCGCTCATCATTGATATTGTACGATTTTACTTCCTACGCAAACGGTTAGTACGTAAGAATTATGATTATATTATCAGTGACCGCTTCTTCTTTGATACAGTTATCAATATTCGCTACTTGGAACAACGGCCGTCCGGCGGTATTCTGGAGCGCATTATCCCACACGTTGATGTAGCGCTATTTTTTGTTATTACACCAGAATCCATCATGCAACGCAACCGCGTACCAGAACAAGGCGTCGCCTATCTCCGCACAAAAACTGCACTTTTTACACAACGTGCACAATACTGGCACATGCGTAATATCAACGCTGATCAGGATCCTGATACTGTCTTTGCTGCAATACATGACATAATACTATAGCAACGTCACTCATGTCACTTTTTAAATCTACAATGTGGCTCATCACCGCGGAAATTATTTTCACACTCTCCGGCTATGTTATCAATGCCGGACTCGGACGCCTCTTAGGGCCAATAGACTATGGACGATACAGTCTCGTAATCGGTTTTACAACAATGCTTCTAATCTTTGTCGGGCGCAGTGTTCCGACAGCAATGGCGAAACGTCTGAGCGAACACGCCAATGACAACTTGACACAGCGCGCCATCGTGCGTACGGCAGCACTCATCCAATCCGGCATCATTATCGCACTAACCATACTCTTCTACCTAGTAGCACCGCTGATTGCGCATAGCTTCGGCGATCACTCACTCACCCCGCTCTTTAAGCTCAGCGCACTCATCATTCCTGCATTCGCACTCTCATCCTTCCACGTACTCTTCTTCAATGGCACAAAGCGCTTCGGCGCCATGACCGTGCTTAAAATGTCGCGTGGACTCTTCCGTATGCTGTGGGTCCTTGCGCTCGCGTACTACTTCAATCTCACCGGTGCGCTGACCGGTGCGATTATTGCGCCACTGTGCGTCTTTGGCATTGCACTGCTCATTGATGCCTTTTGGACCCCGCGCACAACTGCACAACACAAAATATTAACACAGCACGCCTTTACCTACTCACCACGCAAAATCCTCTCCTATGCCGGTGGCTTTATGCTCTTTACATTCTTCTATGAATTCTATATACGTACCGACATCTACCTGATCAAAGCAATTCTCGGCGACGACGCGGCAACCGGTATCTATAACGCAGCAATGACTGTTGCACTCATTCCCTACTACCTTCTCTTTGCACTTGCTTTCATGCTTTTCCCCACCATTTCCGAACGCACAAAAAATGGTATTACAACTGATGCCACAATACTCATTCGTACTGTTCTCCGCTTCCTCTTTATTCTCATTGTACCAATAACTGCCCTCCTTATAATCTTTGCACAACCACTCATAATACTTTTCTTTGGCACATCCTTTAGTGCAAGTGCAGCACTTATCCCACTTATGATTGGTGGTACACTCTTTGGCACATTCTTTTATATTTTTGCTGCTGTCCTCAATGGTGCCGGATATACACGTACAACGACAACAATTACAGCAACCGCTATTGTCGCCAGTGTCGCTGCAAATCTCACCCTTCTCCCGCGCTACGGTATTACCGCCACAGCACTCATCTTCTCAACAACATCATGCGCTATGGGCATTACAATACTCTGGTCTATTGCCAAATACTTCGGTGCATCACTCACAATAACCACCGTGATGCGCGTTATAATTGCCACTACGGTTAGTAGTGCTGTTGCAATAGCGCTCACACACACGTCACTCTTTTTTGTTTTAAACGGTGTGTTATCATTAGGTGTATATATTGCACTCCTCATTGCCATGCGGGAGCTGACGCACGCGGATTACGCTATTATAAAAATAAAGAAGTAACATGTCGTTTCACTATACAGACGGAAAACTCTCTCCCGGCATCATTGCGCTTATCATCCATCGTACAACGATTTCCTTTGCCATCGGACTCTTTGGTGTGTTTCTTCCCATCTATCTTTACGAAACAATGGGCCGCAACATTAGTACTTTGGCACTTTTTTACTTCACATCCACAGCGCTCTACGGCCTCCTCTTGCCACCATTTATGCAACGCATCGTTAATGTCATCGGCATGCGACGCTCCATTATCATCGGTACGGCAATGGGCAGTCTCTTCTACATGTTTGTCTCTGCTATAACACAAGAAAACTGGACAGTTCTTATTATTGGATTGCTTGCATCCTATACCGCATTTCGCCTTTTCTACTGGGTACCGTACTTCACAGATTTTGCCGCATTCTCAGATAAGTCAAACCGCGGTCGTGAAGTAAGTCTGCGCGAATCACTCATGAGTTTTGTCAATATTTTTACGCCACTAATTGCCGGTGTCGTTATTACTTATACATCATTTCATATCCTCTCACTTATCGGTGTCCTGGTCTATGCGCTCGCCATTATTCCGCTACACAAAATTCCACTGATCACAGAGAAATTCACCTGGACCACGCACAAAACCTGGCAAGAAATCCTCGCGAAGCGCAATCGCACATTTGTACTCGCCTACATTGCCAACGGCGTGGAATCCGGCATACAAACTATTATCTGGCCACTCGTCATCTTCCTCCTCCTGGATGGCAAGTACTTTGATATTGGCGCACTCTCCGCCGTCATCATCGCCGCAACGATGCTGGCACAGCTACTTACCGGACGGTGGACTGACAAACTCAACCGCACAAAGATGCTCCACCTCGGTTCAGTACTCTATGCTGCCGGCTGGATTGTGAAGGTCTTTATCGCGACAGCGTTCCACATCTTTATTATTGACGTCTACCACCGCATTGCACGCATCTTTATGACAACGCCGTTTGAAGCAATGACGTATGACATTACAGAAGGTTCCGGACATTACGTTGATGAATACTCTGTCATCCGTGAAATGGCCGAGCAAGTTGGACGCAGTGCTGTCTTTCTCTTGATTGCAGGCGCAACATTCTTCTACGATGTTCCCCTCCAGTGGCTCTTTGTCGTCGCCGCGATTGCCGCGCTGGCACTCAACACACTCCATACGCGTCATTGCTGCCAATCCTAGTCCTCCCGATCAAAGACCTGTCGCCAGAGGTAGCGTTTCTGTACACTGCTACTAAAGCGCGGATCACGACGTTTCACAAAAAGCGACGGATTATCCGCAACAATGACATCATCATGCGGTGTAAATTCATAGAGTGTCAGTGTACCAAAAACTTCTATATCAACAATATCAGCATGGTCTTTTATTTTTTCCACGTATGATGTACTCTTTGACTGCGTACGAATGATGAGAAAGTACAATCCGTTACGATAAGCACGTGAAAGATCTGTCGGCGCACCAAACCGCCCAATGCCGGCAGCATCAATACGTTCCCAAAATGCTCGCTTAAATTCCGGCTGCGCGTGAAGCCACACAGGGAATCCCGTCTCTGTACTTCTGCGCGCGATATGCGCCATAATCATCTGCATCTGCGTAAACGGCATGCGTGTTTTTTCTTTGAGAATATAATCTGTCGGGATACGCAAGGACGCATCTGTTGCAGCACGTGCACGTTGTGCAAAATCCTGCCACACGAAAAAGAGATTTGCCACAACAGCAGTGCCAATCAACGTCCACGCCAAAACTGTCACGCCACGGTAACGCAACCTCAGGAGCATCTGCACAAATAATCCAAAAAGCACAACAAACATCACGCCTTGCAAGAGAAAGAAGCGCGGCGCCATATTGTAAGCAAGCGGGATATAGAGCGCGAATACAACACTAATCCACAGCGCACTCATACGCAAAAAATCCCGCCGCCGCAAACTACGCTCACGACGATACGCCATAAACCACGCAACCTTACCGCCTGCAATCAACAAGATGACTACAGCACCGCGCCACAGCCCGACACGACAACTATGATCACAGCGAATATCCCAATCACTCAACGTCGGTATCTCCGCTCGCTGATCACCGGTAATAACGATCCAGTAGTACTTGACGTGATTCGCAGCATTACGGACAATTTTCTCTGGTAACGTATGCGTATCTTTCTCTGATTTCTGCGTCAGCGCTGCAACAAAGGCTTTTGTATTTTCCCCACCCGTGCGCCAGTCATTGAGTGCCAGCGGCACCTGCAACAGCGCAAAGAGCGCCACTGCCACAAACCAAAAACGCCACGGCAGGCGGTGCTTTCCGCTAA
>CAZGWO010000024.1:0-7797 GCA_964528835.1 uncultured Pseudobdellovibrionaceae bacterium | reverse complement strand
GTAGGTTTTGGTCATTCGCCCGCCAACATACGTGGTGATGGCGCGCTTGGCTTGTGCGCTTGACATTCCGACGAACTCCTCGCTCGCGTTCACGATGTGCCCGTCACCGGTGTATGCTTCCGCCAACACCGGACATACCGGATCCGGCCAATTGCCGCAAATCGTCTGGCGTATCGGCAAATCGTGCCGCTGCGCAAACGCAAAATCCCGCTCGTCGTGCGCCGGCACCGCCATAATTGCACCGGTGCCGTAGTGCGCCAACACATAGTCGGCGATATAGACCGGAATTGCCGCGCCGTCCAGACCGGCCTTTGCGCGCGCCGGGTTAATCGCCGTGATACCCTCCAACCGCACGCCAGTTTTTTCTTTCTTCTCGGCGGTGCGCTCCATCTCACTCTTGCGCGCCGCTTGCGCAATGTAGTCTTCCACATCTTGCGCATTGCCGATGCGCCCGGCATCCAACCACTGCCGCACTAACGGATGCTCCGGCGCCAGCACCATATACGTCGCGCCAAACAGCGTATCCGGCCGCGTCGTAAATACGGTTATTTTCTCTTCTGCGCCTTTAACCGCAAAGTCAATCTCTGCGCCTTCGGAGCGGCCGATCCAGTTGCGCTGCGCCGTCTTGATCTCCTCCGGCCAATCCACATCGTCCAAGTCGTCAATGAGGCGATCGGCATAGCGCGTGATGGCAAGTTGCCACTGCGGCATCTGCTTCTTTGTCACCGGCGTATCGCATCGCTCGCACGCATTGTTCACCACCTGCTCATTGGCCAGCACCGTCTTGCACGACGCGCACCAGTTCGCCTGCGTCGTCTTGCGCTCCACCAGCCCCGCTTTGAAAAGCTGCGCAAACAGCCACTGCGTATGTTTGTAGTAGTCGGCGTGACATGTCACCACTTCGCGCGTCGGGTCAAATGACGCGCCCATAGACGCAATCTGCGTGCGCATATGCGCCATATTATCCTCGGTCCAGTCGGCAGGATTGAGACCGCGCTTGATCGCGGCATTCTCCGCCGGCAACCCAAACGCGTCAAACCCCATCGGAAACAGCACATTGTACCCGCGCATCCGCATCCAGCGCGCGTGCACATCCGGCCCGGTAAACGCATACCAGTGCCCCACATGCAAATTACCCGAAGGATACGGGAACTCCACCAATTGATAGTAATTCTCCTTGCCCTCCACCGCATCCGCGACGCGATATGTGCCGTCCGCCGCCCAGCGCTCTTGCCAACGCCGTTCTACATCCTGATGTTGATACCGCTCCATACATTCTGTACATTAGTCATATATCTCCCAGTATACACAGATACGCAATGCGCGTCCAACACTATTGACACTTCTTTTACAAAGGATTTTTTTGCAGTTCTTGCGCTTTTTCTGACCAGTACAGACGACACTCGTCTGTCATACATTGTTGCAACATCGCTTCACACTGTGATGCGGAAAAAGCAATATTTGTATGATCGCACAACGGCTGCTCCGGTTTAAAAACAAATACGCGATGATTTTGTGTATCAACAAAGAGATTCTGTTGATACACACAATCATCAACATTCGCATGATATGGCACATGCACATGATTTGGTCCACAGATTACAGTTGGATCATAGTTCTCAACACCTGTTCTCTCCTGTACTATAGGCGCAAGAATTTCCTGAAAACGCATAATGGTATTCTGATATTCTGCACGTGATAACGGCGAATACTGATCCGCACCAGACAATACATGTCCTCCCGCAATCACGATATCCACACTGCCATCTTGAGCATCGTCAAAGAGTGTATTAATGGTCGCTGTTAATGATTTTTCAAAGCTCTGCGCCGATGGACTGTACATGAATTGCTTTGGATTCTGATGCGAAAGAAAAGAAATTGCTTTTCCCGTTCTCTTGTGTACACCACTACCAATAATTGCTGTACAATTGTAGAGTTGTGTTGTGTACTTTGGTGATTCGTCAACGCCTGAGATCACAAATGCATCCTCCCAATACGCAAACCCGCGCAAAGTAGCACTCATTTTTGTCATGTAGTAATCTACATTTTTTGCACCGTGCAGAAACTGCTTCCACTTAAATGGCCCGAGTTTCTCTCGGAATGCATCAAAATCAGTGTCAACACATGCCATTATTCGTGGCACGTTACCTTTTTCTGCATTATTGTTAGTTATACGTTCAAATATCACAATTTCTATACTCTTACTATTTAGCCATATATCCTACTGAATAGGACAACCTGTTAAGGGGTAGTATAACACTGTCCAATTCATATTTGATATGCAGAATATTACAATGATGTATAAAATACACAAAAAGGAAGCAATTTGTACGTACGCACTATTCCTTGATTATTTTTCCTTATTTAATATGTTTACTGTTTTTCAATTCTTCCTTTTCTTGACGACGTGCCCATTTCCGAACAATTGCACTACCAATACGTCGTAATATCTTCCATAAAATAACAATTACCAAAACATATAACAAGAACGCTGGCATAAACCATACAATAAACTGAATTGCACGTGTCATTACATCTTGCATATCTGCCACGAGACGATTGAGTGATGCTCGTGCTACGGCACCGGGACGCCATGTTGTATCCTGTGGGATAGCTTTAACATCTTCACGCAACTGCACAACAATCTGCGAAAAATCCGTTTGCGTACGCAAAATACGTTGTTGCGCTTCCATACGTTCAATCTCCTCGCGCACGCGTGACAGCGCTCGCGTGACCTCCAAGACATCACTGATCTTACCGGAGCGCTCCAGAATCTTTGCAATCGCCTCTTCCTCCCGGCGCTTATTCGTCAGACGCGCAGCGATATCCGCAACCTCTTCTGTCACATCATCCGAACTAACTGTTTCCGTATCCACAACCGCCGCAAGGTCTTTGATCGCACGCAACGTTTGATCAAATGCCGCTACCGGCACACGTACCGTCATCGTCGTACGGACAACATCGCTTTTGACAACACTGTCACGCATTGTACGCGGTGCGCGCGTATAAATTCGCAGAACCTCACCGCCGGCATCGCGCGTCAATGTGCTGATGCGCTCCACGGCATCATCTACAGTCGGTACAGTAATTGATAGTTGCGCCGTCTTACGTACAGCGTGTCCCGTACTACCACTATCGTCAGAAACCTCTTTCATCATCGATGTCACAGCAACTGCTGATACCGAAGAACCATCATGTGACAATTTTACTTTTCCGGCAGAGTCAATATTCACCGCCTTCTCAGCGACAGGTTGCGCAACCACACCACCCACAGAAATCATCTCATCAGACTGCACGCCACCGACGCCAATATTAAACGCGTATGGTGTAACGCGTTGGGCAATTACCCACCCACCAAGTGCCAAAATTGCCACAATAATCAATGTTGCAATCCACCGCGAACGCCCATTACCACTCGCTACCAATAATTCTGCCTCTCGTGTTGCTTGTGTACGCGACACCGATGTCATATTGTCGCGTCGTACCTCTTTATGAGATGTTTTCATAATTCCGCTTAGACTTACTTAGATATTTTCAGTATACCACATATCGCACCTTATAAGACTTTCTTCTATAGAAAACCTCATGATACACATCAACAATTTTTTTCCTGATACTGAAAACTGTGTATTGACATCATTAAAATGCCATGGAACGCACAGCTTCTTCGCACATGGTACGTTGCTCCGCTGGTAATTGCGCACATTGATCCTGTGCTTGTTCGCGTGCCTTATTCATCGCATCAGCAATATCTTCAAAAGTAACGTCAGTCGGTGGTGTAAACATACTGTCATCAACAGACCATTTTGTACAATGATAGTTATTTTTCATCTTGAAGAGCTGTTCCGGCTCACTACTATTTTTCATGTCATCGTTCACATTATCACTCTTCAACTCCTTTGCCTTTTGTGTCATTTTTTCCATGGTCGCAATATTCATTTTTTGACCATGTTTTGCCATAACATCCCATGTATATACCCACACACCATCATTAATAGTACCCATTTTCTGTACGATGTCATCGTCCTTACTTTCAATATCAATACGCATACGCTTACCATCAAGATACACTACACCGTGTGCACCATCTGCGCTCCACTCACATTTTTGTGGGCGACCCGTTGCCAAAAGATCTTCCATTGTTCCTTCAAAAGATTGCGATTTTTTCGTATTGTTCTTAGATGTTGTCACTGTTTGCATCGTCACATCATTATCATCATTTTTATCATTTACACAACCACTCAGAACCATCATGCCTAAAACACCGATTGTGCTTAAAGCAATTACTTGTAGTTTCTTCTTCATACGCATACATATTAAATGATTACGCTTACCATCTGCTGTTATTCATTATCCTCCCTTTTGATCATTTTGACAATACAAACACCACCTCTATAGTAAAGGTTATTTTCTGCACAGTAACAAAATAGCATTAAATTGCTTGCTCTTTTGCTTCAATCATCGCTTTAACGCGCATTGTCGCGACAACGGCATCGCGATTGCGCTCTTCCAACTGCATTGTGATAAAGCGAATTGTATCGTTAAGATTCGGAATACGAATATGCTCTAACGCACTCACACGACGGCGCGTACGCTCGATCTCTTCAGACATCTTCTCTACAGCCTTCTCCCGTTCTGCTAACTTGATAATATCAACAAAAACATCATCAAACGCAACAATTGCTTGATCAAGGTCACCTGTCGTGTCCATAAAACCGTATGAAAGTGCAGTACCTTCTTTTGTTACGCTAAACTGCGGGAATTTCACACTCATAACGCTCTTTGTCGTCACATCAAGCGACACCTTCGCATTTGGCAAGAGGAATGCACTCTCCATCACAGACACCGGCATCATCGCATTGGCACGCGCATATGACGCAAACGCCGTACCGAGCCGACGCTCTACATCAGCGCGCAATGCACGCGTTTCTTTAATCATCGCCATGAATTGCTTCATGAGACCATCACGCTTGTCTTTGAGCAACTTGTGTCCACGCGTTGCAACTTTCAACTCTTTCTTCAAATTCAGTAAGTTGATGCGCGTCGGATTAACTTTTAGAATCATAGTCTATTTTTCTTTGGGCAAATACTTCTCAATCATATCATCCTTAACACGTTTAAGTGCCTCGCGTGGTAAAATCGTCAGTAATTTCCATCCAATATCCAATGAATCCTGCACGCTACGCTCTTCATATTCACCTTGCGCAACAAATTCCTTCTCAAAAGCATCTGCAAAGCGCAAGTGCGCCTTGTCGGATTCTGTCAGTGATGACTCACCAAGTACAACGGCAAGCTCGCGCACCTCGCGTCCCGTTGCATACGATGCGAAGAGCTGATCTTTGAGTGCGCTATGATCCTCACGCGTCTTACCTTCACCGACACCGGCACTCCAAAGACGTGACAGCGATCCCTGTACATCCACCGGCGGAAAGATACCTTCTTTAAAGAGGTCGCGTGATACCACAAACTGCCCCTCCGTAATGTAACCGGTAAGGTCTGGCACCGGATGCGTTTTGTCATCATCCGGCATCGTCAAAATCGGAATCTGCGTAATTGTTCCTTTCTTGCCCTTAATGCGCCCAGCACGCTCGTACATCGTAGAAAGGTCTGTATAGAGATAACCTGGATAACCACGACGTCCCGGCACCTCTTTGCGTGCACCGGACACTTCACGCAACGCCTCACAGTAGTTCGTCATATCCGTCAAAATCACCAGTACGTGCATATCTTTCTCAAACGCCAAATATTCCGCCGTAGAGAGTGCCATGCGCGGTGTAGTAATACGCTCCACTACCGGGTCGGACGCCGTATTAATAAAAAGTACGCTACGTTCCATTGCGCCCGTTTCCTCCAATGTGCGACGAAAGAATTCCGCCTCTTCAAACGTTACACCAAGTGTTGCAAAAACAATCGCAAACTCTTCACCCGTCGTTACTTTTGCTTGACGTGCAATCTGCGCAGCCAAACGCGCATGTGGTAAACCAGCGCCAGAAAAAATCGGCAACTTCTGCCCACGCACCAACGTATTCATCACGTCAATGGAGGAGATACCTGTCTGAATGAAATCATTCGGGAACTCGCGCGCATATGGATTGATTGCCGCGCCACTAATATCTACGTACTTTTCCGCAATGATATCAGCACCACCATCAATCACCGCGCCGGCACCATTAAAGACACGTCCAAGTAAGTCGCTTGACATGCCAAATTGTGCCGTCTTACCGAGAAAACGTACCTTCGTGTCAGCCGTCTGCAAACCGGCTGTCGGCGCAAACATCTGCACAACGGCACGATCATCGTTAACATCCAGTACCTTGCCTTTGCGCACCTTCTCCTCGCCCGGCACGGATACTTCAACGATTTCTTCATACGTAACACCGCTAACGCCGTCTACAACCAACAGCGGGCCTTCCACGCTACGTGCTGTTTTATATTCTTTAGAGAGAGTTGTCATAGTAATATTCCTTAGCGTAAGTTATCATGCCAATCCTTCCAGCTCCTTGGTAAGTGTCTTCTGAAAATCCTCGTACTGCTGCGCAAGATCATCACCTGTGAAGTCTTTCAGCCGTGCGAGTTTCTTGACACTCTCCAACGCACGCACATCATCAAAATCAAAATCTTCTGCTGTTACAATATTACGCCCAACGGAGAGTAAAGTCATGATGGATTTTAACATGCCATATTGCTTCTCTTGCGATGTGTATGCATCCTCCGGATCAAAAGCATTCTGAAAAAGATAGTCTTCACGTAAAGAACGCGCAACCTCCAAAACAAGTTTCTCTTCATTAGATAATGCTTCCATACCTACAAGACGCACAATTTCCATCAATTTTGCCTCACGTTGTAACGTTTCCAGTGCCTCCGTACGCAATGCAGCAAAATCCGGTGCGATTTTCTCCGCCCAGTAATCTGTGAAGTTCTCCGCATAGAGCGAGTACGACGTCAACCAATTAATGGACGGGAAGTGTTTTTTATACGCAAGTCCAGCATCCAATCCCCAGAAACACTTTGTCACACGAAGTGTCGCCTGCGTCACCGGCTCAGAGAGATCACCACCCGGAGGTGACACAGCACCAATCGCTGTCAATGCGCCAGTGCGTTTTTCACTACCGAGGCAAGTTACGATTCCGGCACGCTCATAAAATTCCGCTGTTCGCGATGATAAGTACGCCGGATATCCCTCTTCACCAGGCATCTCTTCCAAACGTCCGGAAATCTCACGCATCGCCTCCGCCCACCGACTGGTAGAGTCCGCCATCAATGCAACAGAATATCCCATATCACGGTAGTATTCCGCAATCGTCATACCTGTATAAACCGACGCCTCACGCGCAGCAACCGGCATATTTGATGTATTGGCAATCAGCACCGTGCGCTTCATCAATGGCTCACCGGAGTTCGGATCAATCAAGTGCGGGAACTCATCCAATACTTCTGTCATCTCATTACCACGCTCGCCGCAACCGATGTACACGATCACTTGCGCATCACAATACTTCGCGAGTGACTGCTGCGTCACCGTCTTACCGGCACCGAACGGTCCCGGGATACAACCGGCACCACCTTTAGCAATTGGAAAAAACGTATCAATACTGCGCCCGCCGGTAACGAGTGGCTCGCTTGGAAAGATCTTACCCGCTGTTGGACGCGGTGTGCGAATCGGCCAGCGCTGTAACATTGCAATCTCCTGTGTGCCGTGCTGTGTTTCAAGAACAACAACGGTCTCTTCACTTGTATACTCTCCTTCTTTAATTTCCTTCACAGTTCCCGTAACAATCGTTGTTGGCACCATCACCT
>CAZGWO010000023.1:0-7955 GCA_964528835.1 uncultured Pseudobdellovibrionaceae bacterium | reverse complement strand
ACCGCGAAATGTCCGTCGCGCGCTATGGCGACGATTTCCTTGTTGTGTCATATAATGCATTATTTACAATATTAGTGCCACTGCTCCATAGAATGAACAGCGAAACGTCTTATATTGCACGCAATTCATTATCTATCAAAACGTCGCGTGTGCGACATCCGATCATGGCATTCCCGATAGAAGAGAAAGCCCCGACATCTGCCGGGGCATCTCTTGATGCGCTTACGCGCGTGCTACATTGATTGCATTCGGCCCCTTTGGTCCGTCCGCAACATCAAATGTAACGCTGTCACCTTCACGCAAATCGTTGAAGTCTACATCCTGTAGCTCATTTGCATGGAAGAAGAGATCCTTACTCTCACCTTCGCGAGAGATGAATCCGAAACCGCGATCAGTCAATCGCGCAATTGTTCCTTGTGTCATGTTCCAATTGTTCACTAATTACTTATACACCAGTACAAGTAAAGAAAATCCAATTGGACCTTTTTTACTATAAACTCTTGTATATGTTCTGAATACTACACAATAATAACATTTCTGTCAATCTATACATAAATACACTCCTACATATCATCTTCAAAACGTTTAATTGACGTCCACTGCTTGCGCAATGCCACACCATCATCATAGTCCACAAAATGCTCATAGTGATCATGCTGTGCTTTTGTTAATCGTGCATGCTTAATCGGACACCAATAGCGCTCCGTTCGCGCACCAACTTCCATCGCGTAGGCAATGAACGCATTGAAATATGAGCAGTAGAAACAGTTAATCTTCTCAAACGTATTGAGATATGGCAAATGACGCCGATCAAAGACGAAGTAATCATGCGGTGACACGAGCGGAATGCCATACAAGCGAAAGCAAGTCTGATGATAAATTTCCAAAATAAGATGCAGCAACAACGTTGGCACAATAACGCTATAGATAATTGGCGCAGAGATGAGATATTTTATATCCGTAACGATGCCGTTTTGAATCATCTTGCGCAACACGCCAACTTTCTGCTGCCTTAACAACTTACGTCGTTGCAAAACCGCAGTCGCGAAATATCGCTTCGCATAAAGACGACGCTTTTCCGCATCCAAACGCGCTGTCATGCGCCGACGCAACGCATCAAGGCTTCTTAATCATCTCTTACAGGTGTTCGTTGCTTACTCATGCCTTTATTACTCTTCCGAAATAACGCCATCACGCAACCATACCACACGATCAACGTACTGTCGATCATCCGGCTCATGTGTTACCATTACAATCGTTTGTCCATAACGATCCACAAGTTCACGTAATACTTCTAGCACAGCGGTTGCCGCCTCAGAATCAAGATTCGCTGTCGGTTCGTCAGCAAAGAGAATTGATGGTTTATTGACAATTGCACGCGCAATGGAAACGCGTTGTTGTTCACCACCGGAAAGTTCTGCTGGCAGGTTCTTCTCTCGACCGGTTAAGCCAACGCGACGGATGATCTCTCGCACGTCGGCGTCGTAGTCGCTGCGCGTGATGCCAAGCGCCATCATTGGCAAGGCAATGTTTTCATAAAGTGTCAGCTCCGGAATGAGCGCATAGTCCTGAAAGACATAACCAAGCACCGTCAGGCGAAAAATTGCACGCTCCTTCTCCGTCAATGTCGCAACATCTGTGCCATTAATCATGATCGTACCAGATGTCGGCGTATCCAATAGTGCTAGCTGATGCAGAAATGTTGACTTCCCGGAACCACTACGTCCCATCAGTGCAACAAATTCTCCTCTCTGAAATGCCACCGTGACACCACGTAATGCGTACACCGGTCGCTTACTCTGCGCTTTATATGTGCGTACGAGGTTGCGCGTTATCAAAATTGTATCACTATGAGTCATAAATCAAAAACTAATGCATCAATGAAAGGATCCGCTTGCGCACTTCTTTAAATGCCGGCACGAGCGAACCAATCAGACCCGCCAACGTAAAGAGAATAATACCGGAACGTAACGCACGCTCCTTAATCAAAGGTACCATCCACCCCATCGGGAAATCAATCGGATGTGCCTGAAAGAATGTAACCACGCCATAGCGCATAAGCAAATAGCCAAAAACGATACCAATAACTGTATAAAACATTCCACGAATAACGTAAGAGTAGATAATTGTACGATCCGGGATACCAATCGCCTTAAGAATACCAATTTGCTTGCGCCGATTAACAATATCCACAAAAATGACAATGAAAATTACCAGCCCTGCAACAATAGAACCAATAACACGTAAAATTGTATTAACCTTTGCGAATGATTCATTAATCGTCCGTCCAAAAGATAACTTGTCATTCCAATCGGAAATTTCATAACGATCAAAGCCCAACGCACGTGCATCCGCCATCGCCTGCCGCGACTGACTACGATCATTAAGTCGCACAATAATCTCACTCGCCTCGTTTGTTGTGCCGAAGATCGCATTAAAATCATCACGTACGATGAGTGCTCGCGCATCAACTTCAAAATTCTTCGTCCGATAAATACCAATAACATCAAAATCCTTAACAATACCATTCTCAAAAACAACTGTTACAACATCACCGGTACGCACTCCTTCCAAATCATCAGCAAATACTGAACTCGTATACCCACCGGCGGCATCAGCACCGAGAAGTATCTTGCCACGATCCGTATTACGCAAGTATCGCCCCTCTATAACGTGTGATGCAATATCTATGGCATAATTATCTGTCTTCGGATCAATGCCTACAATTAATGTTCGCAGACGTGCAATGTTACGCCCGTCATCATTTTTATCAAAAGACACAACAGCGCCCGTTGCGATTCGCGCCGTAATATCACGGACATAAGAAAAATCACGCAACGCATCAACAACGTGCACCGCATCCTTGATATAGCGCTTACCATCTTCCGGTTCTATAATCACCTCACCATATTGATAATCAATCTTTCCATCATCCATTGTTTTGGTAATACCAGCAAAAATCGCATCAACAAAGAGAAGGTTCAAAAAAACAACCAGCAGAATTAAAGCGGTCAGCACAATGGATCCCTTGTCACTTCGCATAATAATGCGTAGTGCGAGAAAAAATGATAATTTCATAGCAATCGTTACATGGTAACTTATTGTGCATGTAAAATTACTTGTCCACGAACAAGTCCGTTTCGTACACTAATAAACGTATCACCGATAAGTCCTGTGGTAAAATAGCGCTTCTGTATACTGCCGGCATTATCACGCACCAATACAAAATACCCTTGCGCATCTTTCTGCGCAAAATCTCGCGGCACGGCAAGTGCACGCTGCTCCTGCGCAAAGACCACATCCACATCAGCATGCATACCATCACGCACAACGACACCACGCCAATTTTTTACGGCAATAATTGCCCTATAATATGTACTATTTTGCACCGTTACACTACCAACATCAATTGTCTTCACAACACCATCAACGGTCGTATCCGGATATGCATCAAATACAATGCGCACTGGCGTTCCCTCACGAGCTTTTGCAATATCAACTTCCGGAATTAATGCCTCTACTTGCAACGATTGTGGATCAATAATACGCATCATTACGCCAGTTGCCACTTCGCCAACGCGCGCATTCTGCACCGTAACAATACCACTGATCGGCGCCGTAATTACCATTTTCTTTGCCTGCGCATAGAGCTCATTACGTACCTGGCGCGCCTGTTCTGATGCCTTCTTGAGACTTAAAATTTCCCGCGAGTCCAACCCGCTTGACTTACGACGCCCTTGGTTTTCTGCAATCTCAGCGCGTTCTACAGCAAGTTGTGCCTTGCGAATCTGCGCATTAATTGCGTCACGATCCAACCGCACCAGTACCTGCCCCTCCGTCACCATATCATTAACCTTCACTGCAACATCTTTAATTCGCAGTGGCACTTCCGGCACAATGTCCCGATAAACATCAGGATGCACTGTTGCATCTACATTTACTGTTTTGATGACATCGTGCTTTTGCAGCACATACTCATCATACCGCACATCCGTATCCTTCATATGCGTCACAAAATACACCACGCCAACAGCAACAATACCTGCCGTAGCAATACTAAAAAAGATTTTGTTTTTCATAAAAAATATACACTACTCACCATCACATCTATTTCATTACAGTATACCATAAATCTCATAATTATGCCTATAATAACGCACCATAAAATCTTACGGATCTCATATAAAAACTTCAATAAAAAACACTGCATCTTCACAATTAGATAAGCGTTCATTGCTCCCGATACAAATTCCACTCAAACTTTTGAAATTATCTTGCCGAATCTGATACACAAATCTAAAAAGCGAAATTTGAAATGACATCTGACGCTTACTTGCATGGTGACTATAAACCTAATTCTTACGCGCGAAGGAACACATACCAACGCCAACTTTTACGTACTTCTGGTGCGCTCCTTCCAGTCGCACTCGCACTGGCCACTCACATTCGTTCGCGATGCCTGCTCGGTGTTGCTTCGTGTTCGCTCAGTGACTTCTAATTCTGTACCTAATCCAAAGAAAAAGTCCGATACTTTTTGAGGAGTATCGGGCTGGATTGTTCTCAAGAGATGTGACAGGTAGTTTTAGTCACCCATCGCTTTCTTGATGATTTTGAACTCAAAGACGCACACTCCGAGGCCTTCTTTGTTCTTCGGGTAAATACTCTGAAGGATGTTGAGTACACCTGCGAGGTCGTCGGGGACGATGCGTCCCGCATTTTCGTGCTTCAGCATCTCGGCAAATGCCTGGTAGGTGCGGACATTTGCAACTTCCACACTCGTAGGGACGGTATGAGTGTAGAGTGTATGAGTGTAGAGTTTGTGTCCGTATTCTCGGAGATGGCTGGGCAATTCCGCCACGAGAGCGGAGAACGCCTGTATGTCCTCGACAACGAATGGCCTCAGCTTGATTGGTTCGCCTTTCTTGGGGGTTGCTGCGGCAACACCTAGGACTGTTCCGTCAGAATCTTTCGCAACCCAAATGAGTTTGTATTTCTCATTGGGGTCACACGTATCCTTGCGGGCGTAGCCCTCAAAGAGAGCCGTTACCCAACGGTCGTCAATGCCGTTGAAGTAAGGCGACAATCGACTGATGACGAGATGACGAACTTTCTGTTCGTCTTGCTTCTCCAGCGGACGTACCGAAATAATGCGCTCCTCTGGAAACATTCCGTCATGCTCCACAATTTTGTAGAGCATCACCTCGTCGAGGTCGGTACGGTAGTGCCGACTGGCAGTCCCCGCACGAATATACCATTGCGCCAAAAAGAAACTCAGTGCGATCGTGTTTCGTTCCGAGACAATGCAGTAAATCTGCCTGACTCGATACTTCTTTGCATACTCGTTGAGTTTTTGAAGAAGCAGACGACTAACACCCTTACCTCTCGCTTCCTCACGGACAATCAGCGGACTGATCTTGACCGTGCCTTGATACTTGGACACAAAGTTAAGGATGCCAACGATATAGTTATCCTCAACTGCCACATACATCAGCTGTTCAGCCGAGAAATGACCCTTCTTATCCTTACTTCCTTTTGAGGCGGTTTCGACGATACGCTTTGCATGTGCTCGATGGTTGCCACCGTAGAACGGATCTAATGCATGATGCATCATCTCCGCCACGACGGGTAAATCATCGAGCCGAACCCTTCGTACTCGCATCATTGTAAAGAACTCCTTTTGTTGATTTGTTACTAGGGAACCACTATGGCTCCTTGAGTAACAAAAAGGTTGACGTACCTTCGATGGATACTGGATAATATTACAATACAATTATGACTTCTAGTCAAGTAGTTGGATTCTGATGCCGATGACACCAAACTTTTGTTCGTCTTCATCGGAGTAAAATTGTTTTATCTGATGCAAAAGAAAATCACGACTTTCTTCACCGAACAAAGCTGGGTCGTGGTCTGCAAAAAGCTCTTTAAAGGTTTGATAGCGTAATAATCCTTTGACCACCGTAGTCACACTGTTCTCAGGATTGTCATTTTCACTAAAAATAATCTGGTCACCAATCCTAATCTGTTGACGCTTATCATCAAAAAGACGTGACTCAATAACTTTCTTTCCTGATGCGATATTGTTGTACAGCTCCGTCGCCAGCTTCATTTTATGTTGTCGTGTGTTTAGTGTATTCATAGGCTAACTTTATAATTTATTACTTATTTCCCAGACTTTGTTCTGTTACATTGCTTGCACAACATCTGGCAATTTTCCTCAACGGTTTTTCCGCCTTCGTGCCATGGTTTTATGTGATCCGCTTCCATTTCTTCCAATTTAAAGTGTTCTCTGCAATGCACGCAAATACCTTTCTGTTTTTCGTAAACTTTCTGCTTTATCGCGTCCGAAAAGGAGCGAATGGAAAGATATTTTTCGTTACGAGTCAGTATGTAAGGATAAATACCACTCTTTTTGGTAAAAGCGGTTTCCACCCAAGTAACCATAATTTATCTATTTAGTGCATGCCTAAATTCTTTTTTTAGATCCTTTTTAATATCTACTAAATTATTTTGAAACTCGTTAAAACTTTCGTCCCATTTATTAAATTGCTGTTCATAATCTCGTAACTGTTGACTAATATTTGAAACGCTTAATTTTGACGTAATTGAGATATAAATCTGTAAAAATTTATTTATTTTTTCTATGGTGCTATCCTCTAAAATTATTTCAACCTCCCAAAGCTTATGTTGAAACTTTTGAAAATCACTTTTTATATTATTTAATTCATTTATTTTTCTCTGTATAGAATCTTGCCCTGTTTCTGCACCAGTAAAATATACATACTTTTTAAGCGCAAACTCTAATCTGACAACTTTTTATATAAATCAATTATTAAATCAGATCTTCGTTCATAGCTCCTCTGAAATATATGCGTATATTTTGTGACAAAATGACCTAATACAACGCCAAGAAGTGCGACAGAACTATTTATAAGTAAATTTATTATTGTGTCCATAGTTATTTATTAAACAAATCACCAACGTTAACACCCAACGCTTTGGCGATTTTTTGCAATGTTTCGACGGTCGGATTGGAATTTTCGTCTGTTTCTATCTTGACGATTGTATTCAACGCCAAATTCGCCTCTTTGGAGAGGCGATCTTGCGAAATACCTTTTTTCTTTCTTAGCTTTCTTATGTTGTCACTTAATTTGCTTGCCATATACTACCATTATAATAAACCTATTGTATTGGTCAAATTTTGAAGCGTATGCCGAACAAAACCCCGCCCCGCATTTGCGGGGCGGGGCAAAGCCAGCACCTCAATCATTTTCCGCCAACAAGTGGAACGACAAAAACGAGTTCGTATCGTCAAATTTGGCTCCGCGGATAGGATTCGAACCTATGACCAATTGGTTAACAGCCAACTGCTCTACCACTGAGCTACCGCGGAATCTTTGTACTTGCTTTACAGCAACACATAGCGCCATTCTAACGCAATCTCTGAAAAAACGCAAGCTCCGCCGTCCTATAAAGATAGCAATATATATATCGACGAAATCTATTTGCAACCTTCAACAAGTACCGTTACACACACTAAAAATATTCTCTGCCAGCAATGCTCTATAATTATGCCGCTGTCTTCTCCGCCACGCGTACAGCTCTGGTAATATCCTTCTGAATCGCCTTCAAGACCTTCTTATTCTCCTTAAGGAAGGTGCGGACTTTTTCACGTCCCACGCCCAACTTCTCATCACCGTAGGTGTAGCTATTACCGGATTTCTTGATCACATCAAACTTCACGCCCATGTCCAGCGCATCACCGGTAATGGAAATGCCCTCATTGTACATAATATCAAACTCCGCCGTACGAAATGGTGCAGCGACTTTATTCTTCACGATCTTGACTTTGACGCGATTGCCGACAACAGCTTCACCCTTCTTGATCTGCGCCGCGCGCCGGATCTCAATACGCACTGATGAGTAGAACTTCAGCGCTTGCCCACCGGTTGTCGTCT
>CAZGWO010000022.1:4186-8064 GCA_964528835.1 uncultured Pseudobdellovibrionaceae bacterium | reverse complement strand
GGACTATTTGCCACCAAGCGTTCGGGAGGTAGCGCCGGCTCGCCGGAGCGATAGCGGAGGCGAGGGGCGCAGCTGAGTTGTTTCGCGCGTCCCGGAGGGCGCGCGAGATAAAAGCGCGAGCTTTACCCACACCACTGTTTAATTTTCGCATACTTTGTGTGCGAAATAAGTTTGTGCAAGGTGCCCGACTTGTTCACACCACAAAAACCACCTGCACCGGGGCGGTTTTTCTCTTCCTCTCACACTGCCGGAAGATCTTGATCACTTTGATTTGCTTAGTGACTACCAAAACAGATCTGACTTTTTGCATATCTTTGGCGTTTGCAGATAGATAAAATATCCACTAATGCGAGTAGAGAGTAATAGAGGATAATAGACAAGAATAGTTGCATATGACATACTATGAGTAAGTTTAGCAACAGATCCCATCGACAAGCGCTGTTAGTGCTTCAAAAATCGCAATAACGCAATAGAGTATGATCCGTGAAGGAAATATATCTGATACACAGCAACTAGAAAAAGAAAAAAATGCGCTGGCACACCAGCAGAAACAATTACAGAAGATCATTTCTGACACAAATGACTTTGTTCACAATCATCTTCCTGAGAAAAAAAGAGACGCGGTAATGCGGGAAGTTGAAAGGATTGAAAGTAATCTATTAAGACGCATATCTTCTGAAACAGATATTACGCTTTCAGAAATTCAAAAAGCTCATCTGACATTAAAGCTGTTACGGCATTTTCAAAACCACGAAGACCTCGATGAAAATGTCTTGTTTGATGCGGTTGCAGAAACGCCAAAGTTTCTCAATAAATCAAAAGGTTCAATACATAGACTTTTTGAGATACACCAGCAAAAAACGTTAATGGCTATTGCTGAAAGAAGAAAAAAGAGAGCTGAAATCTCGGGCGAAGAAGGTCTCAATCCCTACGAAGCACTCTTTGAAACTTCTTCCGGTAAGTACTACATGGCAAGGCTCCTTAACATGCCGCACTTAGAAGAAGAAACAGATTTTATGCACCACTGTGTTGGAAGTTCTACTTCATATCTTAATAGAATAAAGCGAGGCGACATAGAAATCCTTTCTTTCAGAAAGACGCCGGAAATTAACAAGGAACGCAATGCGCTCAACGTAGACGAACCAGTTCTAACCATCCAATACGATGTAAAAACGGGAAGAATAGCGCAGATCAAAAAAGAACATGATGCGTACATATCCTATGATGATCCATATTTTAATGATTTGATAGAAGCATTGGAGAAATTGCAGGATACGCGGATGGATAATGGCGCAAAGAGAAAGATAACATCCATCAATACTTCTGAGTTAGAGAACATCCCGGTCAATGAAGATCAGGTTGCAACGGGAAGGGGCACCATCCCTACATCGGCATTTACGGAAGATGATTTTGTCTTAAGAATAGGAAAACTTACTACAAAAACAAGCAAAGCGCAAGCCGCCGCTATGATTAACAAGTACGAAGGCGCACACTATACGGCCGAAGAAGTTGCTCGCACTACAGATGAAATAACTGCAGAAACCAGAGTCTATATCGGGGACCTCAATCGTGGCGATGAAGATATTTTGAATAACAGAAGAGAGTCATTGCATATCATTGGCAAGACAGATTTTCGCAATAGTCGCAACCTCCAAAGAATTCCGGACAACATCTCCTTTGGCGGAGATGCTGTCTTCGATAGCTGCACTGCACTTGAAACAATCTCAAACAACGTTTCCTTTGGCAGAGATGCTGTCTTCACAAACTGCACTGCACTTGAAACAATCTCAAACAACATCTCCTTTGGCGGATCTGCTTACTTCGAAGGCTGCACCGCACTTGAAATAATCTCAAATAGCGTTTCCTTTGGCAGAGATGCTGTCTTCACAAACTGCACCGCACTTGAAACAATCCCAGACAACGTCTCCTTTGGCGGATATGCTTACTTCAGAGGTTGCACCGCACTTGAAACAATCTCAAACAACGTTTCCTTTGACGGATCTGCTGACTTCGAAGGCTGCACCGCACTTGAAACAATCTCAAATAACGTCTCCTTTGGCGGATCTGCTTACTTCATAGGCTGCACCGCACTTAAAACAATCTCAAACAACGTCTCCTTTGGCGGAGATGTTTACTTCATAGGCTGCACCGCACTTGAAACAATTTCAAACAACGTCTCCTTTGACGGATATGCTAACTTCAGAGGCTGTTCTTCATTATCAAGAGAAATCATTGCGATGTTACGGCAAAAGAAGGCAAACGGGGACATTCCCGGTACATTAATCTTACCTGATGGTATTGAGGTGTGGTAGAATAGAGAGCATGGATATTAAGCAAGAACTACAGAATTTTAAGATACGCTTTGACATTGTGCTGGCACGCTACCTTGATGACCGCATAGCTGAGACTGCAGCGCAAGATACATTTACGGCGGATGGACTTGAGCGTGTTAAAGCACTTATTCTCAATGGCGGTAAACGCTTGCGTCCTGCATTAACCGTTTGGAGTTATGAAGGCGTTGGCGGTAAGGAAACAGATGCAATTATATATGCCGCAATGAGCGTGGAAATTATTCATGCTTTCCTTTTAATTCATGATGACATTATGGATCGTGATGCGTTGCGTCATGGCACAACGACGCTACATGCGCATTACACAAAGCAGCTTACATCATTGTTGGGTACGGAAAAAGCAATGCATGCCGGTAATAGTATTGCGCTTGTTTTTGGTGATATCGTTAATGCAATCGGTAATCACGCGCTTTTTAGTGCGGATTTTGATAAAGAGCGCATCTTTACAGCGCTTATGCATCTGCAAAATGTAATCAGTTATACCGGCATGGGACAGCTCAAAGACATTCTCTTTGAGAGTGGTACGAAAGCAACAGTAGATGATATTCTTGCGATGTATGAGTATAAAACGGCGCGTTATACTATTGAGAGTCCGCTTATCCTCGGTGCAATTCTTGCTGGTGCGCCGGAAACACTTCATACACAAATTCATGCCTTTGCACGTCCGCTTGGTATTGCATTTCAGATTCGTGATGATATCATTGGTCTTTTTGGTGATGAATCAACAATTGGCAAACCAGTTGGATCAGATATTTCAGAGGGAAAAATGACACTGCTCGTTGCACTTGCACAAAATTTGGCGTCACGTAATGAGCAAAAGATGCTTATGCAACTTTTGGGTAAAAAAGATCTTACGCGTAACGATATTGACACATTTCGCACAATTATTACGACGTGTGGTGCGCGTTCTGCCGCACAGGATCGTATTGTAGCCTACGGTGCGCAGAGTATTGATGCACTTACGCAGATTGCTTACGATTCAAGAACACAGGAGCGTTTGCGCGCATTGGCAGACTATCTCATGCGACGTACGGCATAAGTGATACTAAACTATATTCTATAGTTATCCTATGGCACAAGAAACACCATTTCATGTAGCAATTATTCCCGACGGTAATCGGCGTTGGGCGCGTGCCAATGCATTGGAGGTTTGGAAGGGGCATGAAAGAGGCGCGCGTCGTATTCGTGAACTAACCACCGTTTCATTTGATGCCGGTGTGACGCATCTTTCGCTTTGGGGGTCATCATTAGATAATTTTACCAAACGTCCAATGATGGAGCGTACTGCGCTGTTGCGCGTTTATGAGGAAGCGATTATGCAGATGATGAAAGAGGAAGAGCATACAGTGATGCGTGCGCGCGTGCTGGCAATTGGGCGATGGCGCGATATCTTTCCCATAGCACTACAAGAAAAGATTATGGCCTTGCAAGAGGTAACTGCACATTATACCGGACGCACAATTATTCTTCTCCTTGCATATAACGGTGATGATGAAATGTTAGATGCTATAGCACATATGGTTGATA
>CAZGWO010000022.1:0-4176 GCA_964528835.1 uncultured Pseudobdellovibrionaceae bacterium | reverse complement strand
AGCGTGTGTCGGCTACACCAGAGACGCTCAAAGCACATTTATGGACACGTGATCTGCCACCCGTTGATCTGATGATTCGCACCGGCGGTGAGCCACATCTGAGTGCCGGCTTTATGATGTGGGACATGGCAAATGCACATCTGCACTTTACTGATACGCTTTTTCCAGATTTTACGCCAGTAGAGTTACGTGGTGCACTGGATACATTTACTGCGCGCACCAGACGACTTGGCGCATAGTACAGCATGGTGTATAATAGTGCGACATACTATAAGTAAGTATCATACATCATGAATACAAGTGTTTTTAAGGGATTGGAAGATGAGAAAGCGCAATTGCAACAGCGTGCACGTACAGCGCATAAGCGCTACATTTTACAGCAAAGAATGTACTATAATAATAGTGAGCGCTTTACATTAATTGTTTTACTTATCGCCGGTGCAGAACTGTTTCTCGTGGCGCTACTGTTTGACTACATGATTGCGCTAAACTTTGTGTTAACGCGTATTCTCCTGTGGTTGCTCATCGGCATTGTGCTCGTAGCGTTTACACGATTTATGCATATTTTGGTATTTTTAGCAATGCATCACGTGCGCATGATACGTACTATCGAAGATAGTCTTCGCCGTCGTGTACGTGCAATTGAGCACTATGAAAGTGGTATCATTGATGATGTCGGTATTCGCATGCTTTACGAAGAAATATCATCGCAACATCCTTTACGTAACCTTCGCGTTGTAGAATTTGCCGATTGGGTACTTTATAGTGCACTCATACTTTCTGGCGTTCTCTTTGGATTGGTTTTTCTCTAAGACATATTCGCTCTTGCGATTTTCTGCAAATATGTTTAAATGTCTATAGTGCCATCTTAGCTCAGTTGGTAGAGCAACGCACTCGTAACGCGTAGGTCGCCGGTTCAAACCCGGCAGATGGCTCATTGTTTGTATGGAGGGTTTTTTATGACGCAGCATGAACTTTTGACACAGTGCACGACACTACAGACACGTGCGGAAAATATTGCGCGCGTTTTTGATGTTGCGCGTCAACAGCAACGCATTAAAGATCTTACACAAATATCACAAAAAGAAGGATTTTGGGATGATGCGCGCGTTGCTGGTAAAGTTATGCAGGAATTGGAACGTCACACAAAAGATCTTGCGCACGTGCAAGATGTTACAACGCGTACCAAAGAATTGTGTGATATTGTTCGTGATGCAACAGAAGATGATTGTGCATTTTACGAAGAAGAGTATCATGACCTTGCAAATACGATCGCAAAACTGGAAACGCGACTTTTACTTTCAGAACCTTATGATGCCAACGACGCAATCGTTACGATTCATGCCGGTGCCGGCGGAACAGATGCGCAAGATTGGGTGGCAATGCTTTTGCGCATGTATATACGTTGGGCGGAACAGGAAGGTTTTAAAAGCATTATTTTGGATGAGGCGCCAGGTGCAGAAGCGGGTTACAAAACGATAACATTTGATGTGCGTGGTGCCATGGCATATGGGCTTTTGCGTATGGAAGCCGGAACACATCGTCTCGTGCGACTCTCTCCATTTAACGCTGATAGTTTGCGTCAAACATCTTTTGCGCGTGTGGAAGTTCTGCCGGCAATGGATGATACTGCTGATATAAAAATTATGCCACAAGACTTACGTATTGATACGTATCGTTCACAAGGTGCTGGCGGTCAGAGCGTTAATACGACCGACAGTGCTGTGCGTATTACGCACCTTCCGACAAAGATTGTCGTAACGTGTCAAAACGAACGCTCACAGTTGCAAAATAAGGAACATGCATTGCGCGTCTTGCGTGGTAAGTTAATTCAGCGACACCTGGAGGAGCAAGCGCAACAACGCGCCGCACTGCGTGGTGAGAACATTAGTGCGCAATGGGGCAGTCAAATTCGTTCCTATGTATTGCACCCATATAAAATGGTTAAGGATCACCGTACCGGTGTGGAGACGGCGCAAGTTCAAGACGTTCTTGATGGTAACGTGACGTTATTTATTGATGCTGCCTTACGGTGGCATTCTCAGCGCGAACATGGTATAATGGAAACAACGCAAGACCATTAAAGTGTTAAAAGAAAAATGACAGCAGAAGAAGTACATAATCAACAGGAATTGGAAGATGCTACAGTGCCGATTATCGTTTTTGATAATGTTTCGCGTGTCTTCCCGGGAGAATTCGTTGCATTGAATAATATCAATCTCACGATTAATGAGGGCGAATTTGTGACACTCGTTGGCGCTAGCGGTGCAGGGAAGTCGACACTTTTACGTATGATTTATGCGGAAGATGAGCCAACGGCGGGACAGATTCTTTTTCATGCACGTCCGATTCAAACAATTAAACGGCGCCTCTTGCCATTCTATCGACGCAATATTGGCACGGTTTTCCAGGATTTTAAGTTATTGCAAAATCGTACGGTTTTTGAAAACGTTGCTTATGCATTGGAAGTTCAAGGTGCACCAACAGTAGAAATTGATGAAGAAGTACCGCAAATTCTTGAAATTGTTGGATTAGAAAATAAGATGGAGTTCTTTCCGTCGCAGCTTTCCGGCGGTGAACAGCAACGTGTTTCTTTGGCGCGTGCGTTAATTCACAGACCGCGTGTCATTATTGCTGATGAACCAACCGGTAATTTGGATCCTATTTCAACGTGGGATATCGTGCAGCTTCTTTTGCGCATCAATGAATACGGTACAACAGTTATCTTGGCAACACATGATAAGTCTATTGTTGACCGTATTAATCGACGTGTTATTGCAATTGATCACGGTACAATTATTCGCGATCATGCGCAGGGAAAGTATTCACTTTAAATAAAAATGTTATCCATGAGTCTTTTAACGACACGCTTTATTAAATTGGGACGCACATTACGTGAAGGGTTTCGTAATTTTCATCGCGATGGATGGCTTTCTTTTGCAACAGTTAGCGTTTTAACATTATCGCTCTATATTATTGCAGTAACCTTCCTTTTGGTTACGGTCGGTGGCGTATTGATTAGGGAGGTGCAGGGCAGTGTTAATATTAGTGCATACTTTTATCCAAGTGTGAAAGAATCGCGCATTATGGAGGTGCAAAAAGATCTCAAGGCTATTGCCGAAATTGATGACGTTGTTTATATTTCACGAGAACAAGCGTTGAAAGATTTTAAAGCAAGTACAAAAGATACTGTCATTCTTAAGGCTTTGGATGAGTTTGAAAAGGAAGGAGACAATCCACTTTTTGCTTCCCTCGTTATTAAAGCTACTGCGCCGGAGTACTATGCAGATATTGCCACACTTTTAGCGACGCCAAAATATGCAGATGATATCAGTGAGGTAAACTTCTCAAAAAATCAGGGCGTTATCGATCAACTTGCGCATATTGTACATGCAGTGCGCACGATAGGCATAACACTCGGTGCGATTTTCATTATTATTGCGATTTTAGTTGTTTATAATACCGTGCGCATTACGATGTTTGCACGTCGACAGGAATTTGAGGTTATGCGTCTTGTTGGTGCATCAAATCTTTATGTCCGTATGCCCTCACTTTATGAAGGATTTTTCTATGGCATTGCAGCAACGATTGCCACATTAGTACTTCTCGCGCTCACGACGTATTTTATTGCACCGATTGTACGAGGTGTTCTTTTTGGTAATGTTTCGCTCTTTCACTTTTACGTGCAATACTTTTGGGAGATTGCCGCACTTACGCTTTTTTCTGGCATGATTCTTGGCATGATTTCCAGTACAATTGCTATTCGTCGTTATCTTAAAGTTTAAAACGTATGGAACAAAATTCCGACAAAAATCTTGTGCAAATCCTTGCTGCATATGAGGCAAAACTTGATGCAATTTATACAAGTGTTGAAAAGACGCGTAAGTACTTTCTGTGGACAATGATTATCTCCATTGCGATGATAGTTTTACCTCTTATTGGCCTTGTTGTTGTATTGCCGATGGCGATGCATACGCTCTTTGGTAGTGCTTCAACCATGTTTTTGCAAGATGTTGCTCCGGCAAAAGATACTGCAACATTGTTACAAAATGTTACGGAAACGGCAAAGCTTCTCCGCTAAAGCATGTATATAATGTCCTCTTGCATAAAAATTCATCTTTAGGTATGATGTGATGTAGGTGCCGTGGGGAGTAGCCAAGCGGTAAGGCAACGGGT
>CAZGWO010000021.1:0-8087 GCA_964528835.1 uncultured Pseudobdellovibrionaceae bacterium | reverse complement strand
TTTCAAGGTTCTGTGCAATCTGCTGTGCAACCAGTGCGGCATCCTCCTCAACGTGACGAATTTCACGAACATCAACCTTCACCTGTGTCGGCTTTCCGGCAAAAAAAGCCTTTTTGATCTTTGCGATCATCTCCTCAATACCGGTGCCGCCACGACCGATTAGCACACCGGGGCGACCGGTACGAATGATAATGTTCACCAACCCCGGCGCACGTTCAATATCTACACTTGAAATTGCTGCATCCTTCCATGTTTCGATAACATAGCGCCGGATACGCACATCCGACTCAAGATTCCTTGAGAAATTTTTCTTTGAACCGAACCAACGTGACTGCCAAGTGCGTGTAACGCCAATACGGAATGAACGTGGATCAACTTTCTGTCCCATAAAAATAACGTGTTATGATGATTTGCGACGAAACATCTTCTGCGTCTTTGCGCTCGATGTTGTTGCTTTCTTATTAGTAGGAGTTTTTTGACTCTGCTGCACTGTCGGCTTCTTTTGCTCTTCGTCATGTACCTCTTCCGCGTTTGCTGCAGATGTTGGCGCTTTCTTCTCAGTTTTCGCCATGCGCGCCTTTTGCAATGGCTCTACCCGATTCTTACCCTCGTGAATTTCAGACAACGTCATTGTAATATGTGACGTACGCTTGAAGAGTTTTGTTGCGCGACCATGTGCACGTGGCAACCAACGCTTGAGTGTCATGCCTTCGTCAACATGCACCGTATCAATAAAGAGATTATGCGGATCCAGTCCAAAATTATGTTGCGCATTTGCAAGCGCGCTCTCCAACAATTTCTTCATCGGTTGTGCCGCGCGTTTTTCCATTGCAGATAACTGTGCCCTAGCATCATCAGCTTTTGCGCCACGCACAGCATTAGCAACCAATCTTACCTTCTGTGGAGCAATTCGCAATCTCTTCAATTTTACTTTAACTGTAGTCATTGCTTTATTCTACGATTAGTTATCCTACTTTTTTGCGCGAGCGGCTTCCATCTCACGTTGCTTTGCAGCGAGATCCAACTCCTTCTGCATCTTGCCACCATGCCGAGCAAATCGTCTGGTCGGTGCAAATTCACCAAGACGATGACCAACCATCTCTTCCGTTACATACACATCAATAAAATCCTTACCATTATGTACTTGAAAGGTATACCCGATCATTTCCGGCGTAATTGTACATGCGCGTGACCATGTCTTAATCGGCGTCTTCTTTTGCGCATCTTTCTGTGCAATTACCTTCTTCATAACACGCTCATCTACATATGGTCCTTTTTTGAGACTTCTACTCATAGACTAAATCTAAACGATTGAAAATAAACTTCTTACTTAGCGGCGTTTCTGCTCCTGCCGACGCCTGAGAATAAAACGACTACTCTGACGACTCTTACGCCGTGTCTTTGCACCAAGTGCCGGCTTACCCCATGGCGTCTTTGGATATTTCAGACCAACCGGCTGTCGTCCCTCACCACCACCATGCGGGTGATCAACCGGATTCATCGCGCTACCACGAACATGTGGACGACGGCGATTCCACCGTGCACGCCCGGCTTTGCCAATCCGCTCAGCGCTATGCTCAAAATTACTCATCGCGCCAACTGTTGCATAGCATGCCGCGTTAATAAGACGAATTTCACCAGATGGCATTTTGATCTGTGCATAGCCATCTTCAATTGCCATTAATGTTGCACCACTACCGGCACTACGCACAATTTGTCCACCCTTGCCGATCTTCATTTCAATATTTGAAATTGTCGTTCCTGTTGGAATACGCTCCAGTTGCAAACGATTACCAGGCTTAATTGGTGCATTAGGTCCGGACTCCACCATCTGACCTTGTTGCATATCAGCGCTTGCAAGAATATAGCGCTTCTCACCATCAACATAATGCACCAACGCAATAATAGCACTCCGGTTTGGGTCGCGCTCCAAAGCAGCAATTGTTCCGGGAATACCGAATTTGTCCTGTTTAAAGTCGATGATACGATACTGTCGCTTATGTCCACCGCCACGGTGCCGTACAGAGATCTTACCAGCCGTTGTACGTCCCGCACGATTCTTTATCGGCGCAAGAAGACTTTTTTCAGGCTTCTTATTATTGGAAACACCGTTTGGCTTCACAATAGACATATTGCGCCGTCCCGCCGTATTCCGTTTGTAAACTTTAATTGCCATAATGATAAATAGTTCTTGCTATTTCTTATTCAAACAAATCAATTTTCTGACCAGCATCAATTGTTACAATTGCTTTCTTCTGTGTGCGCGTCTTTCCTTTGATACCGCGAAATACTTTTGTCTGCTGTTTCTTAATCATTAGATTCACACCAACAACGGTAACACCATAAATATCCGCGACCGCCTTACGCACCTGCGCCTTTGTTGCACATGGACTAACACGAAAAACGTACTTATTAGCTTCTGAAAGTGTATACGCCTTCTCTGTTACCACTGGTGCCAATAAAATATGCGCGAAAACAGATGATGTTGTAACCTTCTTTGGCTGCTTCTTTGTTGTTGCCACAGACTTTGCTTTCTTTACATTCTTTGCGTTCTTTGAAGCGTCAACCTCTTCTTTTTTCTTGCTAAACAATGTCATGAGTTTATGCTGTTACTGATTCTTTTACATCACCGGCAAGACGCGCTTCCAACTCCTTTACAGCGTCTTTGCTCATCAAAACAATTGCGTGATTAATCATATCGTACGCATTAATTGTCTTAAGAGAACGACTTCTAACGCGTGGAATGTTACGCGCTGTCAATGCTACCGCGCGCTCCTTCTCCGAAAGAACAATGACGCAACTCTTTCCGGCAATCATTAATGCTTCCAGTGCTTTCGCCATATTCTTCGTTTTCGTCTCACCAAATGCAAAATTTTCTACAATGAAAAGTTGATCTGCACGTACTTTTTCAGAAAGTGCTACTGCCATTGCTTTGCGTCGCATTTTAAGCGTTGTCTTCTTTGTAAAATTGCGCTCACTACGTGGACCAAATACAACACCGCCACCACGCCAAATCGGGTTACGAATAGAGCCCGTTCGTGCATTACCGGTACCTTTCTGCTTCCATGGCTTACGGCCGGATCCGCTACGTTCACCACGATTCTTTGTATGCGCTGTAGACTGTCGACGGTTTGCAGCATATGCAACAACAACCTGATGCAAGAGTACCGGATTTGACGGCGCTGCAAAGAACGCATCAGAAACTTCTATCGTTCCCTTCTTCTTGCCATCAATTGTGTGTACGTTCAACTGTGTCATAATCTTCCAATAAACTAGTCTTTTACAATAGCAACTATGCGACCATTTACACCGGGAACAGCTCCCTTGACAGCAATAACACCACTCTCTACATCTACAGAAACAATTTCCAATCCCTTTGTTGTATTCTGTGCACCGCCCATGCGACCAGCCATGCGTTTTCCTTTGCGCACATGTTGCGGATATGCGCTACCGATAGAGCCCGCCTGACGCAGTGCGTGACGATGTCCGTGTGTCGCTGGACCACCTGCAAATCCATGACGCTTCACTACACCTTGAAAACCTTTTGCCTTCGTTTTCCCAATAACTTTCACAATATCACCCGTAACAAATTGTTCCACTGTAACTTCCACACCTTCTTCCGGTAAATCCCCTGCGACACGAAACTCTTTACGAACCGCCTTCTTTGCCGTTTTGTTCGTTTCCAATTGAAATGCCACATATCCATCACGCTCTTGTGTGCGCACCAGAGACACACGATTTGGCACACACTGTACCAATGTAACGTTAAGTGCACCCTTCTCTGCATCATAAAGAGTTGTCATGCCAATTTTTTTTCCAAGAATCGCTTTCATAAGGAGTAATCAATCTGATAAACAAAAATCAGCTTTATAAGCTGACCATGCTACCGCATATCAGGTAACACCGTGGTCGCTCAGTATCCGCCGAAAGAACGGACTTAAACGAAGATAAACCTCGTTGTTATTAAAGATGGATATTATTCCATCAACGTGATTTACATTTTAGCCTATAATGCAAAATAATGCAAGTGCGACTACTTTTTCCGCTGTCAGAGAACGGATCCTCTACACAGAAAATACTTCTCTACAGAGGACCTGTCGCATCTCAACAGTGAAGAGATGCGCTTAGGCACATTGATAGGCACTACATCTTAATCTCAACATCTACACCTGCCGGCAAGTCAAGATTCGTTAGTTCCTCAATTGTTTTTGGCGTTGGGTTCCAGATATCAATCAATCGCTTATGCACGCGCATTTCATACTGATCACGCGCTTTCTTATGTACGAAAGTTGAACGATTCACAGTAATCTTATGAATTTCCGTTGGAAGTGGTACCGGACCCGTTACTTCAGCACCGCTACGTACCGCTGTCTCCACAATCTGTAACGCACTACGATCAATAACCTTATGATCGTACGCTTTAATACGAATGCGGATACGTGTCTTTGCTTCGTCTTTCTTTGCCATAAAACTGTATACTATCGGCAATGTCGTCACGCACCCATTTTGATTCTCGTTCACTGTTTTCTACTACTTACGTATTACGTAATCTACCTATAAGTAAAAGTGAACAAGCTCCTAACGCTCTATACGCATTAGTATTATCAAAATGGATGCGTGACAGCCCGCACCACCGACGTATCGTATTAATTACTTAATGATCTTTGTTACAACACCAGCGCCAACCGTGCGTCCACCTTCGCGAATCGCAAAGCGCATACCGTCTTCCATCGCAACCGGCGCTACCAACTTTACTGTTAGAGAAACAGTATCGCCAGGCATCACCATCTCTGTACCTTCCGGTAATGTTACATCACCGGTAACATCTGTCGTGCGAATGTAAAACTGTGGCTTATATCCCTTAAAGAATGGTGTGTGACGACCGCCTTCCTCCTTGGTTAACACATAGATTTCACACTCAAATTCCGTATGCGGTGTAATTGATCCCGGTGCAGCAAGTACCTGACCACGCTCAACATCTTCCTTCTTAATACCGCGAAGTAACAGTCCGGCATTATCACCAGCTTCACCACGATCAAGTTGCTTATTAAACATTTCAATACCGGTAACAACTGTTTTTGTCGTATCCTTCAATCCAACAATTTCAACTTCATCGTTCAAGTTGATTACACCGCGCTCAATGCGCCCGGTAACAACCGTACCGCGACCTTCAATAGAAAAGATATCTTCAATCGGAAGCAAAAATGGCTTCTCTGTATCACGCACCGGCTCAGGAATTTTCTCATCCAACGCTGCAAGTAAGTCAAGAATTGGCTTTGCATCAGGATCATCAGCACTCTTTGTCTCCAACGCCTTAATTGCGCTTCCATGAATAACGGCAGCATTATCACCATCAAAATCATACTTTGAAAGCAACTCGCGAACCTCTGCCTCAACAAGTTCAATTAACTCCGGATCATCAACCATATCGCACTTGTTGATGAATACAACAATCTCCGGTACACCAACCTGACGTGCCAACAAGATGTGCTCACGTGTCTGTGGCATTGGACCATCTGTTGCGGAAACAACAAGAATCGCACCGTCCATCTGCGCAGCTCCGGTAATCATGTTCTTGATGTAATCAGCGTGACCAGGGCAGTCAACGTGTGCGTAATGACGCTTCTCAGATTCATACTCACAGTGTGCTGTCGCAATTGTAATACCACGCTCTTTTTCTTCCGGCGCATTATCAATTTCGTCAACACCACGAACCTTTGCCAATCCCTTCATGGAAAGTACATGCAAAAGCGCTGCTGTCGTTGTTGTTTTACCATGGTCAACGTGACCAATTGTGCCCACGTTTACGTGTGGCTTTGTTCGCTCAAACTTCTCTGCCATAACATTGCATTTATTGACATAAAAGAAAGCGGTACTAAATGCTCTTTGTGAGTTATCCTCACCAGAAAGCAATACCTCTTTTCTTCAATGTCGCTAATGAATTAATGATTTAATAATTTATATGCGGAGATCACACGAAAAATACGCGTACACTCCTATATACAAATGGAATTATAGCAAACCCATTTTTTTTGTCAACACTACAACAATAGCAACACTATAACATCTCTAAAAGAAACTACGTGAGGAACACATCATCTCATGACAATACCTACATATAATAGTTACACACTGCAGATAATTACTGCATATAACGTTATCGCTATCGTACTACCGAATGTGCCATTTGCCTCCATTGCGAATTATAAATGAGTCTCTATCTAGAGAATTTAATATTTCTTCCAACCATACACGATCACGCATCACAGACCAATCACTTTTAATTATTTGTCCGATTTGCTTCGTGTCTAACGGTTGTGATCGTAATGCTTCCACAATACGTCCACGATAGATACGACGTGGAATATACCTGCCACGTTCCATGCGCCCCGGTTCTCGTTTTACTTTTACGACATTATCATTATAAGCATCATCCAAATGTGACAGAGGATATGACGGACAAATTTTTCGTAATGGACATGTAATACACTGTGGTGCACGTTTTGTGCATACCATCGATGCAAAATCCATTAACGCACTATGCCATTGATGACTCTGTCCCGCTGGTAAAAGCATCTCTGCCGCTACCTGTAGCGGTTCTCTCATCCCCCACCGTTGCAATAAACGTGCAATGTTAACATCTACTGCGGCACAGTCCGCATTATATCCAAAAGCACAGATCGCATGTGCGGTATATGGACCAATACCCGGCAACGCACGCAACTGTCCAGGATCGTTCGGAACGATTCCGTCGTAATGATCTACAATTATCTTGGCACACCGATGGAGATTAATTGCACGACGATTATATCCTAAACCACGCCACGCACACATAACAGCAGATTGTGGCACGCCAGCAAGCGCCTGCCATGAAGGAAATGTCTGTAAAAATATCTGATACTTTGATACGACTTTCGGCACATTTGTCTGTTGCAACATCACTTCCGCAACAACAACGCCATAAAGGGTACTGTCTCCTTGCCGCCAAGGAAGGTCATGTCGCCCATAATGCGCGTACCATGCAAAAATCTTTCGCTGTAATGCCCTGCGCGTATTGTGATGCATACAACATAAATTTAAAGTACTTCCTGCGCCGTTTTCTTAAGAATTGCAGCACTCTCACGTAAACGTGCAAGCTCATTATCATGCAACTTTACACATAACTTTCCAATAATTCCGCCACGTCCCACAACGACCGGCAAACTCAGACAAATATCTGCAACACCATATTCTCCTTCCATGAGATGCGACACCGGCAACACTGTTCGTTTATTATAAAGAATTGCCTGAATAAGATGTGCTGTGCCGGCACCAATTGCATAGTACGTCGACTGCTTTCCTTCGATAATTGTATACGCTGCATTACGCGCATCATCAGCAAGTGCGTCTTTCTCCTGCGCAGATAATTCCTCACACGTACCAAGTTTCATATTGCCAATTGCCGCCGTAGACCATAGTGCAAACTCACTATCGCCATGTTCGCCAATCATATATGCATGAATACTTTTTGGATTAATATTCATTTCCTGTCCAATAAGGTGTCGCAAACGTGCACTATCAAGGATTGTTCCCGTACCGATAATTTGATTTTTCTTCTCCGGATACATTGTAATGGCAATATACGTTAAAACGTCAACGGGATTTGTAACCATAACAATCACGGCTTTAGGATTTGCTTTAAAGATTTTTGGCACAACATCTCGAATAATTGAAACATTTTTCTGTACAAGATCCAGACGTGTCTCATGTGGCTTTTGTGCCGCGCCACAGGTAATCACGACAACACTACTATCAACACAATCCGCATATGTTCCTACCTTTACCGTCGTTGCACCGGCAAACGGCACTGCATGCTGAAGATCCATCACTTGTGCTGCGACACGTTCCGCATTAAGATCAATAAGTGTAATTTCTTCAACGATGTCTTTAAGGATCAGGCTATACGCAATCGTAGAACCAACCATGCCGGCGCCGATGATCGTAACTTTGTTCGTTTGCATAGATTTTTTAGAATAACTTCAAAACATCACGTACCGTTACTACTACCATCAAGAGAATTAATGCCATAAAACTTACACCATGAACAA
>CAZGWO010000020.1:0-8116 GCA_964528835.1 uncultured Pseudobdellovibrionaceae bacterium | reverse complement strand
CGCCTCCACGCTCTCGCCACCGCCGGCGACGGTAAAAGCGTCCGTCTCCGCAAGAGCGCGCACGATTGCCTCCGTACCGTGCGCATAGGCCGGCTTCTCATACCACCCCATCGGCCCATTCCACACGACCGTCCGCGCCTGTGCAATCTGCACCGTAAACCGCGCCACCGTCGTCGCACCGATATCATACCGCTCACCCACAAAATCCGTCGGTAGCTGCACTTGCGGCGCAAAAGACAACTCCTCATCCAACGCTTCATTGGCAACCTTACCACCGACAAGTACGGCATCATAGTGCTCTTCCAACGCACGAATCAACGGCAGTTTCGTCGCAATCTTCGCCCCACCCAATACCGCTACCGCCGGACGTACCGGCGCGTGCGCCACACGCCGCAGCGTATCCACTTCCCGCGCGAGTTGCACACCGGCATAAGACGGAAGAACCTGCGCCAATTCCACGATAGATGCATGCGCCCGATGACACACGCTAAACGCATCATTAACATAGAAATCAAAATTCTGCGCAATGTCCCGCGCAAATCTCCTGCGTACAACAGCATCTTTCGCCGTTTCTGCAGGATAAAAACGCACGTTTTCCAAGAGGACGAGCGTACCATCTGCGCTCCCCGCCATAATATCACGCACATGCGTGCCTGTACACGTATCAGCGAAGATAACCGGATACCCGAGGATGCGTGTAATATCATCAATTAGCTGCACCATAGACAACTCTTTGTTCGGCATACCGCTCGGACGCCCGAGATGTCCGAGAAGCGCAACATGTGCACCGGCAGTAATCAAAAAATCAACCGTGTCTTTGAGTGCAGCAATGCGAAACTGCTGCTTCGTATCACCATCTTTAATCGGTACGTTGAGCGCGGCGCGCACAACAACACGTTTACCATTGAGATCATTAGCTACCAAGGAAGATAATAAGCGCATAACAAAGTAAGTACTGTAATAAATCACACGTGGAGAATTAGTGAAAGCTTTCTCACTATTTCAAAATTCGATGTGAAAACCAGTTAATTATCGTGAGGATCAGTGATGCACTAATAGCGCTCCAGAAACTTGTGATCGCAAATCCTTCAACAAAACTTGCCAACAAGAGCAATATGCCGGCATTGATAACAAAGAGAAAAAGTCCCAATGTAAGAATCGTCAACGGCATTGTCAGCAAGACGAGAATCGGCTTGAGTGTAACATTGAGCAAGCCCAAAAGAATAGCAACGACCAATGCAATATAAAATGATGACACGCTAAACCCCGGTACAATCTGCGTGATAATCAAGAGTGTTACCGCAACAATAATCAAACGAAAAATGAAAAACATAGAAATCTTATTAGAACTTTTCGTAATCACGCATCACCATCTGTCCTTGAATCTGCTTGATCATATCAATAACGACCGACACCGCAATGAGAATACTTGTGCCACCAACTGTCAATGCCTGAATTTGCGTCACTTCTTGCACAATCAACGGCATTACTGCAACAACACCGAGGAACGTCGCACCGGCGAGCGTAATGCGATTCATAATCGTGTGTAGATAATGCTCCGTTTGTTTGCCCGGACGCACGCCCGGCACATAGCCCCCCTGCTTTTGCAAGTTCTCCGCAATTTTCTTTGGATCAAAAACAATTGCCGTGTAAAAGTACGCAAAGACCATCACAAGCGCAAAGTAAATCAATCCATACAGCAGCGTATTCTGGAAAAACGCGTTAACTGCCTGTGCCATTGCGGCAACCGTCGCATTAGAAGACCCGACGAGTGCGCCGGCAATCACGCTTGGAAACAGTACGATAGAAATCGCAAAAATAATCGGAATCACGCCGGCCTGATTAACACGCAATGGCAAATGCGACGTTCCGCTATGGCCACCGCCACGCATACCTTTTGCATAAGCAATCGGAATATTACGTTGTGCCTCCGTCATGAAAACTACACCAACAATCGTCAACAGCGCCACACTAACAAAAAGAACATAAGTAAAAAGCTCTGTCGTTTGAAACTCTGAAAAAAACCGTCCAAGACTGGAAGGTAATGATGCCACGATACCGGCAAAGATAAGAATGGATACACCATTCCCGACCTTCTTCTCCGTAATGAGTTCACCAAGCCACATCAAAAACACCGTACCTGCCGTCGCTGTTACCATCATCAGCAAAATATCCAACGTACCGTTAACCACAATTACACCCTGCGAGCGTAAGAGCGTTAACATACCGTATGTCTGCAACAGCGCAAATGGCACCGTCAAATATCGTGTAATCTGATTGAATTTTGCACGTCCGGCCTCACCTTCTTCTTTGTTAAGTTTCTCAATCGCCGGCACAATCATTTGCAAGAGTTGCATTACGATACTTGCCGTAATGTACGGACCGAGACCCAAAAGCACAATTGAGATATTTGACAATCCGCCACCGGAAAAAATATTCACCATACCAAGCAATTGATTACCATTAAAGAATGCCTCCAAACGCGTTGCGTCAACGCCGGGTAATGGCACATTCGCCATCAAGCGAAAAACAACCAATAATGCAAGGATAAAAAAGATCTTGTTACGTAAATCCTTAATACGAAAAACTTCTATAACACGTTCAATCATAATATTTTTCTAAACAGTAAACACGCACTACCATTATACATGCGACACTTCCACTATACCACATCTTACAAACTTTGCTAGACATGATTTTCTCGCACAGATCCATCGTTATCGATATTGTCAATCTTCACACTTAAAAGACGTGAAATACCATCTTGATTCATCGTTACGCCATAGAGAACGCCGGCATGACGCATCGTCTCACGATTATGGGTAATAACGACAAATTGTGTTTTCTCCGAAAGCGCTTCCAAAATGTTGCCAAAACGTCGCGCATTCGCCTCATCAAGCGCCGCTTCCACCTCATCCAACACTACAAATGGTGGTGGATTAAAGGCAATTACTGCAAAGAGTAACGCCAACGACACCAGTGATCGTTCTCCACCGGAAAGCTGTGTCAAATTACTGACACGTTTTCCCGGTGGTGTCGCGGTAATCACAATACCAGGACGTGTTTCAGGCGTGTCTCCCTCCTCTTCTTCACTTTCATCAGAATTCTTTGCTATACGTACTGGCACATCCACCTTCTTAAGCGCCGCCTTTCCACCACCAAACATCATGCGAAAATATGACTGAAACTCCGTATTGATAAACGTGAAAGCTTTTTTAAATGCTTTGTCAATCTCCTGTTCCATTTCTTTAATAACCGCAATGAGATCTGTAATCGCTTTTTGTAAATCCTCATACTCCTGCGTCAAAAAGTCGTAACGCTCTTGCGTCTCCTTGTACTCCTCAATCACAAGCGGATCAATTGCTCCAATCGCCTCATGTTGCACCTTGAGGCGCGCGACACGTTGCTCTAGACGTACCGCATCCTCTACCGGATCACAAGTACACTGTTCCAATTCTTCCGGTGACATCCGTAGTTCCGTCGCAATTGTTTGCGCAAGATCTTCTTCGCGTACCTCTACGCGTGCCAGACGAATTTTTGCCTCGTTATACCGATCGCGCAGTGCCATTAATGCATGCTCTTGCTCACGAAGTGCGCGCTCTTTCTCAAAAAATGTGAGACGCTGTGCACGATGTGCCGCCTCACTATCAGTAAGTGCCGTATTAATCTTTTCAAGTGCCGCCTCCTCCTTTGCAAGCTCTTCATGAAGTGTTGTACGTTCCTGTGCGATTACGGCAAGTGCCTCATCACTTTCCTTTTGCAGACGTGCCTTTGTAGCACTCGTATCAATGTCGACACTTCCACGCTTTACGGCACTACGTAATTCTATCACCGCCGCATGAACTGCACGCAATACTTTCTTTAGAGTACGAACATCATCTTGCTCCAATGCATCCTTGGCTTGTTGTGCCAATGTGTCAAGATGTGTGCGCACATACTGCGCATCTACCGGCACGCGTGACTTGATCGCCGCAATTTCACGCGCAACACGTTCTCGTTCTACCGCGATTCGCCCATCAACAACTGCCAGCTTCTGACGTAACGATGCAATACGATCACTGATTGCCTGTTTCTCTTGAAGTGCCTCATGATCACCACCGGCAACATGCTTCTCCATCGCTTCCGCTTCTACGCGCAGTGCTGTGGCACGCTCATCAATAATTGCCTGCTCTTTTGCAACTGCTTTCTTATGTTGTGCCAATTCCGCAAGCGCCGCTTTCTGTTCCGCCTTAAAAGAACGCCATCGCCATTGATAAAGCTGTTGTTGTTTTGCTTTCAACATACGTGCAACATCTTCCGCTTTCATCGCACGATCGGCTTGTCGCTTAAGCATCTTGAGGTGTGGTGCAATTTCCTGCGTCAAACCGGCAACCCGTTCCAAGTTGGCACGAGTACGATCAAGTTTTGCACACGCGCGTTGTTTACGCAGTTGAAACGGTTTAACGCCGGCGGCATCCTCAATAATACTGCGTCGCTCTACCGATGTTGCACTCAAAAATGCATCTGTCATACCCTGTGTAATGATGCTATAGCTTCCCTTGCCCAGTCCAACATGTGCCAAAAGATCCACAACATCCAACAAACGCACTTTACGATCATTGATACGATATTCCGCGCTACCATCACGATAAACTGTACGTGCAATTGTTACATCACGAAACTCAACAGGCATACTGCCATCCGTATTATCAAAATGAAGCGTTACCGTTGCAGCATTCATTTTGCGCTGTGTCGCACTGCCGGCAAAGATAATGTCCTCAGACTTCTTGGAACGCAACCCTTTAAGGGACTGCTCACCCATTACCCACCGCAATGCATCAGCAATATTAGACTTCCCACTGCCATTGGGACCGACGACCGCCGTGATGCCATGCTTCTGCGTACTACCAGATGACTGCGCCACCAAAAAATCCACCGTTGTCTTATTTGCAAATGATTTAAACCCATGAAGGTCTAATTGCCGAAGAAACATGCCGCACTCTCATTAAAAAAAATTATCAGTACCATCCTATTCACATACGGAGGTATAAGGAATATGCAATATACTATGGAAAACAACTTGTCGACTATCCATATATACACCAATTTCATTTAAAATCACTAATCGACGTGTTCTCATAAGAATATTTTATCGCAATAATTCTATATCTACCAATTACACTCTATTTCACAATAAATATTCACTTAAATGATACAATCCTGTCCATTAATAATCATACGCACACCCGCTACATGACCAACTACCACCGCAAGAATGTGGATTTCCCTTTGAAGATCTCCCCAATCCATTAATGCAATAATACCCACCGTCGGAAAGTTGCACCATATACACCAACCTTCCAGAGTAATTATAAAAAAATTTATTACTGGTAAGGGTATTACATGCTGCTACCATTTTACTTCTTTGCGGTTCTGGTATGGCGCCAAAATTACAACTATTCCAATATGGTGATGCTGCATACAATTGCCAATTTCCGGAAATTATAGCATCGGATTGTGCCAATTTCATCATTGAATTAATGGTAGATATAGCAGAAGCATCACGCGCTTTCGCTCTGGCGCCACTTAAGTTCACCAGTACGATACTTGCCAAAATGCCAATGATCGCAATAACGATAAGTAATTCAATAAGCGTAAATCCTTTTTTGTAATTTTTCATAAAAATACTTTGTCGCTGTAAACGCTATATTTAATATAAATGGTTTGATTATGTCTTAAAAAATACTAGTAAAAAATATTTTATGTAAGACCTTCTCACTCTATTTAGTTCCAATCTTTTGCCAACAATGCCGCTTCCGCCGCAGAACGTTGCGCTTCTTGCTTGGAACGTCCGGTACCTTTTGCAACCAATTCATCACCGATATACGCACCTACAACAAAGCTCTTATCATGATCCGGCCCTGCTTCGTCAATTACGTCATAATGTGGCGTCGTACTGTAGTGCTTTTGTGCTTGCTCCTGAAAGTAACTCTTCGGATCACGGTAGAGTTTTTTCTCCAAAACATCTCCAAGATAAATAACGACATGTTTAAGAATAAATGCACGCGCAACATCATAACCCTGATCCAAATAAATCGCACCAATAATCGCTTCCACGGTGTTCGCCAAAAGATGATGACGCGCACGCGAATTCGTATCACGTGCTTCACCCTTACTCATGCGCAAGAGGTCATTGATCCCGAGATCCTGTGCAACGCGAGCAAGCATATCCGTATTAACCAAAGATGCTCGCCATGCTGTCAGTTCACCTTCTGGATTGTCATAGTTCCGAAAGAGATAGTCTGTTACAACCAGTTCTAACACGGCATCACCAAGAAATTCCAACCGCTCATTATGTCCGCGCTTATAGGTACGGTCTTCATTGAGATAGGAACGATGCGTTAATGCCTGTTCCAAAATCCCATTATCTGTAAAATCCACGCCAATTTGCTGTGCAAACTCTTGTATTGTCATATAGCAACTCACGTCTTATTACCTATTACTTACTTGATACTGCATCGTCTTTCTCACGTTGCGCTTTCCATGCATCACGACGCTCCCGTCCTTTCTGTGCATCATCATCTTTCATTGGCTCGCCCATTTCACGATAAATCGTTCCCAAAACACCATTGATGAAACGCGGTGATGACTCACTACCAAAATTCTTTGCCAATTCAATCGCCTCGTTAATCGCAACTTTCGGTGGTACCTCGGCATAGTCACCATAAACAAGCTCCGCAATACCGATACGTAACACATTACGATCTACGAGTGCTACTTGATCCAACGGCCACTCCGGTGCGCATTGTGTAATTAATGCATCAATAGCATCTTGATTTTCCACAACGGATCGCGTTAATTGCTCAACGAAATCACACGACTCTGCGCCGGCAGCAAATTCCTTGCAATTACGCTCTCGATACGATGGTAATTGTGCACTATCTTGCCCGTTAAAATCCCATTCAAAGAGTGTTTGCATTGCGATACTTCTTTGAAGATGCCGATTTGCCATACGTTTTTAACCTTTATTTTCTTTTTTAAATTTTAAAATACCTTACATCACACGAAACAAAAGAAAACCACAATTCCTGTGGCTCTCAAAAATCAAACATCCTTCTTTTTTGTAAAAAGTGATGAGTAGTCTCGTCCTTTATATGTTGAGTTTTTTGCGGTAATACGATGTGATTGCGCGCCGTTTGCCGCAAGATTCTTAAGTGTTACAGCATATTGCTTTGCGCGATCGCGCCGATGTTCTTTCGTGCGACGTTGTTTTGGTACTGTCATTGCGCTCTACTCTTAACAAATATAACTTTACAAAATACATGACAAGAAACCATGTTGATTGTTGATCGGTTCCGGTTACACTACTGCAACACAACACCAAACCCACAGTTTCTCACCGAGCATGCCCATACTTTAACACTCTTTCACCAAATTGACAAGCCTCCACTCGATAGATCATGACCTTGCATACTCACCTATCTTGCCATCTCTCGCAACCCCTGCGCAATATGATCTGCTGCAAGCGGATGATAAAATGCGGCAATGCTCTTTTCCATTTTTGTACGTAAAACTTCGTCATCCAAAATCTTGAAAACAGTTTCCGTTAACATTGAGTGTCCTATATTAGACTCTTCCAAAACAATTGCTCCACCAGCCTTTGCAATTTCATACGCATTCATACGTTGATGGTCATTGGCACTTAAATTGAGTGGCACAAGAATTGTCGCTTTACCATGTGCGGCAATCTCAGCAATCGCGCTGGCACCGGCACGCGAGATCACCACATCGGCAACACTTAAAGCATCTCCCATCTCTTCCGATGAGAGAAAACCTTTTGGCGTATAACCGTCACGACCAGCTTTAAAACCCTCCTCTGCCGCAGCATGAACAACTGACTCATAGTGTGCCTCACCGGTCTGATGAATAATCTGCACACGCTTACGTAGTGACGGTAGCGCTGTTATAATTGCCGTATTAATTGCGCGCGCACCTTGTGAACCACCGATAACAAAAACAACAGGACGTCCCGTACGTACATTAAAACGTTGTCGTGCACGCTCCGGATCACCACTAGCAACTGTTGCACGCACCGGTATCCCGATGAGTGCAACCTTTCGTTTAGAAAAAAATTCTT
>CAZGWO010000019.1:0-8321 GCA_964528835.1 uncultured Pseudobdellovibrionaceae bacterium | reverse complement strand
ATAGTGCACCAGCGTCGCCTGCAAATCCGCGGCAATGCGCGCCAGCGTGCCGGGCGCATCCGCATTAAGTGCACGCGCCTTTGCGTATTCCACATCATCTTCCTCGCACGCATCCACAGCATTGTACGCGGTCGCATTGATGATAAGATCCGGCCACAGCTCCGTGAGTTTCGCGCGCAGCGCCGTCGCATCCGTCACATCCACATCCTCACGGTCCCACGCCGTCACCGCATACGCCTCATCCTGCGCAAACACATCCACCAGCGCCTGTCCGAGCATCCCCTTGGCACCAATGATTACAATATCTCTTACCATAAAGACACTATATCACTTACTTTTTTACGCGCAACTCCTTCAGGAGTACCTTCCAATCTTTACCACGTACAGCACCAAGAATGCGCCACTGTTCATGCTTCGGTGGCGTATAACCAGCGTCACTTAAACGTGCCAACAACCCCTCCACACCATAGCGATCCACAGCACTTTGTAACTGCGCCTGCGTCACGATTCCCAATCGCTCCAACGCATCTTGCGTCGGCTTCTCTATATTACGAAAACGCAATACTTTATCAGCATTTTCATCATACCGTGCGCTTCTGCGATAGCGTTGTTTCATTACAAAATTGCTACGACTCATCTCTACCTAGTCTACCACAAATTACACACGCACAGAACAGTAACGTAGATACCAGAGCAATTCCTTTACCATAGGACCATCACACTAAAACAGCATCTACCGTACAGAAAGTGAGCGCCACCAATCCTCGTTGGCGCGATACCACGCTACGGTTTGCGCCAGTCCTTCTTCCAGTGTTACACGCGGTGCCCAATCCAATTCCTCCTTAATTTTTGTATAGTCAATATCATAGCGAAAATCATGCCCTTTGCGATCTTCCACAAATGTGATTACATCGTCCGGATCGCGCTCCATCAAACGCGCCAGCATACGCACAATGTCCAAATTTGTCAGCTGATTATTACCACCGACGCCATAAGTTTCCCCAATACGTCCACTACGCACAATTAGATCAATCGCACGACAGTGATCAATAACAAACAACCAATCCCGCACCTGCTGTCCCGTACCGTATACCGGCACCTTCTTGCCATCCATCATATTGGTAATTGCCAATGGGATGAGTTTTTCCGGAAAATGATACGGACCATAGTTATTAGTGCAATTGGAAAGCGTTACCGGTAAACCATACGTACGATAATATGCCCGCACAAAGTGGTCGCTCGCCGCCTTGGACGCACTATATGGACTAGACGGATCATAAGGTGTGTGCTCGGTAAACGGTGCATCATCGGCTTCCAAATCACCAAACACCTCATCAGTGGAAATATGATGAAAACGCACCGTGTGCCCCGCGTCCATCTGCGCGCGTGCCGCTTCCAAGAGTGTAAACGTACCGACAACATTCGTCTGTACAAACGCTGTCGGCTCTGTAATAGAACGATCCACATGACTCTCGGCTGCAAAGTGTACCACTGTGTCCACTTCCGCCATTAAAGTATCTGTCAGTGCACGATCGCAAATATCTCCTTGTACAAAGCGAAAGCGCGTATCATCCTTCCATTGAGCAAGCGTTGCACGACACCCGGCATAGGTCAATTTGTCCAACACAACTACCTCATCGTCAGGATAATTCTCCAATGTATAGTGCACAAAGTTCCCACCGATAAACCCCGCACCACCTGTTACCAAAATTTTCATAATAGTAAAACAATATTATATTGCCATCATAGCATTTTCTCCAAGCATAACACAACTCATTACAAGAAGTCCAAGAAGTCTATATGTATTCATGATGGCACAGACTCTTCCTTTTCTCTCTACGCCACCATCCTCACTGGACAATACTCACTATAACTATACAGAAAGAAGATCATGCTTTTCTAAAAAATATCTCTGTTCAGGAATCATATCCTTCGGCAACACAGAGAAACACTTTACATCACTTGCACTACGTCCTATACGAGGTTCTTCTTCTGAGTGTACAACAAAGGCAATGCCAACAGGAAAGCCATCATACTGTTCTGAAGAAAAATCGTATTCTATCACACCAACCATCTCTGGTGTAGAAATTTGATGCTCTTGTAGACATAGTTCTTCTCTCACAATACGTATCACAGTATCACGCAATCGCTCTCCTTTGATAACGGTTCCGCCTGGAATGTGCCATTGCCCAACCGCCGGTGGATCTGTGCGTCGCGAAAGAACAATACCATGTGATGTTTGTACGATAGCTTCAACACACAAACGCGGTACACGACTGTAAATAGAATCAAACTCTTCCTTTGTTAGTGGATGTTTCATAGATATTCTGTCTAATAAATATATTATTTACACTTACTACATTTTGTGCATAGATGCAAAATCAATACTACACGCGTATCCGTGCCTATGAGCACGCATCAAGCGCATCATTGACCGCACGATCAGCAATAGTATTTTCTGCACGCGGAATATGTTGCACCGTCACATGGCCAAAATCCAACATAAGATTCCATACAACAAGAAAATACTGTTGCATGGCAGAATCGGTAATTTTATATGTATGATTAATGTGTCGCACAATCAACTCGCTATCCAAAAAACACGTCACTGTTACTGTTTTCGCGCGTTTTTTACCGATCAGCGCTTTAATTTTCTTCAATCCAAAAATGAGTGCTTGATATTCTGCATCATTATTTGTTGCCGTACCGATACATTTTCCATACGTCTTTGCTAACGTCGGCACCCACACACCGATTGCTGCAAGTCCCGGGTTGCCACGTGACCCGCCATCTGTATAGAGCTCTATTGATTCAGACTTTTTTATCATGTTACAAAAAATATAGTACACTATCATTATTACACATACTCTTTTAAGAGTACATAACGAGGAATAAACAGAACATTTTAGTACATGCTTCTTACGAATTTTTTGCAATATCAACCACCATCAACTGTGGTGTTTGACGCCCTTGCCACGTATTGACCTGTACATGTGCCAAGAGATCTACCACATCACCCGATACAATATCTACAACCTTCTGTGCCAGTGAAAAACCAATACCATCAACAGTTTGTACGCCATCACGTGCGTCAACGAACGTAAATTTCACATGCGCGCCACTTGTACCGACACTACGCAGTGATTGCACACGCACGCTGCGTATCGCAAAAAGTGGCTCTTCATTGCCAATGCCGAACGGTGCACAACGACTGATTTCCGTCGCCAACGGTAACGTTACATCACTCAGTAATAATTCTGCATCAACAAGTATATCCGTGTTATCACTGCCCAATGCAATAAATGCTTCATGAACCTGTTGTGCAAACGCCTGCGCAAAATTATCAAAATATGCACGGTCAATCGTCGCACCGGCAGCTGCGGCATGCCCGCCATACTTTATCAGTGCACCCGGCACGGCTTTATTGACCGCATTGAGCACTTCCACAACGTGTACACCGCCACGCGAACGAAATGACCCTAACGCTGTTGTATCCATATACTGAAAAACCCCAACCGGTCGTGTAAAACGTTCCGCCAAGCGTCCGGCAACCAAACCAACAACACCGTGGAAGTAATCCTCATCACCGATGATAATCCCAGCAGGCATCGTTGGCATCGCCATGATACGTTGTATTGCTTCCTTGGTAATACGCTCCGAAACTTTGCGACGTTCATTATTCATGACTTCCAACGCCTCCGCTTTCATGCGCGCGCTCTCCGCTTGTGGATCCGCCAAAAGCGCATACGCATCTTGTGCATGTCCCATACGTCCGGCAGCATTGATCCGTGGTGCGATCTGAAAGCCAATCGTATGCGCCGTCGGACGATCAGCAGCAATGCGCCCCACCTCAAACATCGCGCGTAATCCAACGCGACGCGTTTTACTCAACACAATTAATCCATAGGCTACAAGTGTACGATTCTCACCAATAAGCGGCATGCAATCAGCAACGGTCGCAATTGCAACGAGATCCAGTAACCACTTTGTTTGTTCACGCTTTGCCGGTGTCATTGTCGCATAGAGTGCATCCACTACTTTAAACGCCGTCCCCGTTCCACACAACTCAGTAAATGGATAACCGCTATTCGGTAGCTTCGGGTTAATCACTGCCACAGCATCCGGTAAAACCTTCGGCACGTGGTGATGATCAATGATAATACTCTCTATACCCCGCTCATTTGCGGTGGCAACTTCCGCAATGTTCGTAATACCGCAGTCCACCGTAACAATCAATGCAACACCACTACGCGCAAAATGCTCCACAGCACGCAGTGACAATCCGTGTCCATCACGCTCCTTATGCGGAATATAAACTTCGTTAGTAATACCGAGATCGTCAAGTGCCGTATGCAAGAGCGTCGCACCACTCACGCCATCTGCATCATAGTCACCATAGATACCAACTTTCTCACCATTGTCGCGTGCACGTACAAAGCGTGCCACTGCATCATGCATGGCATGAAAAAGAAATGGATCATGTACATCACGCATAAAATCCGGTGAAAGAAAACTTCGCCGGTCTTTTTCCGTTACGATACCACGTAACGCCAAGACACGTTCCAGTACGGACAAACCGTGTACATTACACGTAGATTGTTTCTGTTGCCATTGCATACCTCATAGTGTACCATATACGCTATCGTTGTCGTCGCATGGCACACCACAACGCAATAACCGGAAAGAAAATCGTGCTGACAATCATCTTCCCCACCCGACGCGGTTGTTGCCATGTACGCCAGAGCCACTCCAGCCCAATGCGACGCATAATGCGTGGCGCACGCTGCACCTTACCCGTTATAAAATCCAACGCACCACCAATGCCAATAAAAACACCTCGCGCACCGGTATTACGGAGCATATCAAGAAAATACTCTTGATATGGCACGCCAAAGGCACATAAATAGATCACTGGCATATCATACAAATGCGTAACAGCACCAATATCCGCATCTTGCGCAAGATCTTGTCCACTATAGCGCAGTGATGGATACTGTGCTGTCAATGCCCGTGCAACATCGCGATATCGACTCAACCCATCACGCCGACAAAAAACATGTACGTGCCACTTATGACGTTGCGCCATTGCGAGTAAATCATTGAGCAGATCAGCGCCAGCATAGCGTGGCAGGTGTCGCCCACTACAACGTGCAAATAACGCAATACCAACACCATCAATTACGTGCACATCCGCCTGTGCAAGCGTGTAATAAAAGTGTTGCGACCGCCACGCACGCAGAAGAAAATCCGGATTGACCGTCGCAATACGCAATGCGTTATTTTTACTAATTCCGTGCATCACGCTATCTATGCGTCGCATAAGTAAAGATGATTCTTCTACATCAAGCATATTTCCACAAATAAAGTACTTCATCATCTTGACATTATAATAATTCTATGCAATAGTATACTTACCATTCAACAAACAGGAGAGGAAAGAGAATGATTACCATTCTAGAGAAGTTGGTTGGTGATGTCATCTACATTGGGGATGACATCACAATAACAATCCTCGGCGTGAAGGGCCGAACGGCGCGGATTGGTGTAAATGCACCATCCAGGACGGAGGTCCGCTCACGCGAAGATTTATACAGGGAAAGAAAACATAGAAAGATGTTAAAATAACCTCTTTTACTTTTTTCTCTACTGCTACATGCTACAGCATAATAATACTATGCTGTAGCTTTTTTTTACTAAACACCCTTACTTATCATATCATGCCTATGTAAAATCCTTCATCCTGGATGATATACGATCAATTGACAGCACAAGCCCAATTGCAATACTGCTTGCCAAAAGTGAACTGCCGCCATAACTAACGAATGGTAAAGGAATCCCCGTTACCGGCATAATACCAATATTCATGCCAACATTAATTAAAACCTGCACAAAAAACATAATCATAGTACCAACAACAACGAGATAACTGAAATTTGTCCGTGCACGCAGTGCGATACGCCACAAGCGCACAATAATCACACCCATTAGACCAATTACAAAAATCGCACCAAAGAAACCAAATTCCTCAGCGATCACCGCAAAAATAAAATCCGTATGTGGTTCCGGTAAAAACCCCAACTGTGCCTGTGTGCCATGCCCGAGACCCTTACCGGTTATACCACCGGATCCAGTTGCAATCATTGCTTGAATAACGTTGTATCCGCTCCCACGCGGATCATTGTACGGATTAACAAATGCCAGCACACGATCACGTTGATAATCGGCAAGCATAAACCATGTACCAACGCCCATAAGCATCATGACCACAACAATCAATATAATGTGCAGTCGTCGCATACCGGAAACAAACAACATGCCAAACCATAGACTTAACAAAATCATCGCACTACCAAAGTCCGGTTGCGCCAACACAAGCCCAATTACAATCGCTATCAACATCAATGATACAAGTAAACGTCCGCCAGGACCAAAAACCGTTTGTTTCGCAGCAATAAAACTTGCCAGAAAGACAATCATTGCAATTTTCGCAAACTCCACAATTTGCAATGACACCGGACCGATAACAATCCATCCAACAGTACCACGAACATTCGTTCCAATTGCAAGTACCAACCCCAATGCAGTAAGTGTACCAAAATACACGATACGTGCATGATATGGGCGAATGACACGATAATCCATGGATGCCAAAAAGAACATTACTACGAGCCCAATACCAACAAAAACCATTTGTCGCCAAACGTACTGAGTATTGTTCGCACCGGAAAATGAAATGCTATAAAGTTCCAAAAGGCTAATACTCATCAAAAGCACAATGGCACTCACCAATATCCAATCAAAGCTGAGATTCTTTCGCATACTACAATGATTCTAAATGAACACAATTCCTACTGTATAATGTGGTGTTTGCGATAGTTATCTACGTCAAAAACATTTGCCTCAACTTCCACATCTACTGTCGCCACCTCCCCCGAAAATTTCTGTGGCCACGGCAATGAAAAATCACGCTCCATACCGCTATCAAACGTGTCCATACGCGTACGATGAATTGCAATCGGTATACCATCCTTATCCTTCAACACAACATTTATACGAATCGATGTAAAGTCAAACGGACTCTCATTACGCACAAGTCCACTTACACGACTATATGCCGTATCGGAACTTGCCAATGTATAAGATTTGTTAAGCACCACGATACGCGGTTCCTGATAGCCTTCAAAAAGCTTCCACTTCACATCGGTAATAGAGAATTCCGCTTGTGCGACACTGACATTATTAGTAACTGTAATACCGGGTTCAAGAACGTACTTTGTCTCTGCCGGCAAGATAAATGTCGTACCGGTACGCTCACCAATAACAGTGCCATCTGCTGCCTTGAGTACGAACGTATATGCGATGCGCGATGCACCAAAGCGATGATTTGGATTGGTAATCTGTGCTACAGCATCAATGCGTCCATCCACACCATCAATGACATATGATCCATCAATAACAATATCTTTCGTCTCAAGTACCACCGTACATGCACCACATACACCACCACAATCTACACCGGTTTCATTCTGATTTTGCACGCCATCACTACAACTCTGCGTCGGACGCAACGCTGCTACAATCCACCATACAATTCCAAAAACAAGCAGTGCATAAACTACTAAAATAATTGCTCTGCGTCGTTTGCGATGTGTCATATACTCTTATTATAATATATCGCAGTATACCACAGAATTCCACATCATCCCACTCTTTAATTATGTAACTCGACCATTTCATACGAAGCAAAACAGTCTCAAGCATCTTCAACCGTCATTGCAAGCAAAGCAAAATAACCTCGTACAAAAAACACTATCCTTACAACACCACCCTCTATGAATTTGTTGTGCCTATCGTTGTATCAACAGTCGCGTCAGTACCTGCCGTAGTATCTGATGGTGTTGTATCACTGCCGATTGTCGTATCAGTTGTATTAGTTATGTCGTCAATTGCATTAGTTGTTGTGTCAGTAGTATCACTTGTCGTTGTTGTATCAGTAGTATCACTTGTCGTTGTTGTGTCGGTAGTTGTGTCGGTAGCATCAGTGTTATCTGTCGTAGTATCTGCTTCCTCATCATGTACATTAGCATCTGTTTCCACCGGCACTATACTATCTACAATCCACCAATCAAACGACACGTCCTTGTCTGCAAATGCCGGCTGTGAGATGCGTACCGTAAACGACACGCCCGTCTCTCGTTTGCTGACATAGAAGCTACGACCATCCAAATCGTCGCGGAACGTTACCAGCACGCGACTCTGCTCACCTACTGCTGCCGTCTGTACGGTTACACGCGTTTCACCGGCGGGGATCGTCGCCGTGC
>CAZGWO010000018.1:0-8341 GCA_964528835.1 uncultured Pseudobdellovibrionaceae bacterium | reverse complement strand
GTGCAACTAATGGTGATTCATTCGTCTCACGCCGTAATAAGTGTGCGATATGCTGAACACCCTCCGGATGTATAATCCCTTCCGCACTGGTAAACTCCGTATACATCACATCCGGCTTACCATAGCGCACAAACATCTGTCGAAAGGCAATGTCTGTTACATCATACATCGGTGCCAACACTGTAAATGGCGCGCCACCACGTACATCCTTCTCTCGCAGTAATCGTTGCCAAAAATGTTCCTGCATAGACCGCATTACCCACATTAAACACTTCATTGTACTCTACCACGAGATGCGGTACTGTGCCATAGTCACACAACAAAACACACAGGTTCCCTTCTTTGCAAAAAGGCGCTACACTAAAAATAGACTACTAACTCACAATAACCATAACTTATGACAACACTCAACGATATCGCGCGCCAAATGGTCGCGCCGGGCAAAGGCATCCTCGCCGCAGATGAGAGCAACGGCTCTGCCGGCAAACGCTTAGAAGCCGTCGGGATCGCCAATACGCCAGAGAACCGCCGCGCCTACCGCGACCTCTTCCTGCGCACCGATGGGATTGAACGCTTCATTGCCGGCGTCATTCTCTACGATGAAACCTTCCACCAAGAAGCTCTGGACGGCACACCCTTTGTCGCACTCTTACAGGACAAAGGTATCCTCCCCGGCATCAAGGTTGATCTCGGATTAGCGGATTTCAACGGCTTCCCCGGCGAAGAGGTCACGCGTGGACTGGATACACTCGCCGAGCGATGTGCAGACTATGCAGCTGCCGGCGCGCGCTTTACCAAGTGGCGCAATGTCATCCACATCGGCGACAACCTCCCGACACCGGAACTCATCCATACCAATACCATCACCCTAGCACGCTACGCGCGCATCGTCCAAGATGCGGGCATGGTGCCAATGCTTGAGCCGGAAGTACTCCTGACCGGCACGCACTCCCTCGCGCGCGCTGCAGACGTCACGCAGCGTGTCCTGAGTGAACTCTTCTATCAATGTACACGCTATCGTGTTGATCTCTCCGGCATTATCCTCAAGACCAGCATGGTCGTACCGGGTGCGGATGCTGACGAAACAATGGATCATGCAACCGTTGCGCGTGAAACACTCCGCATTCTAACAGAAACCGTGCCAACAGAAGTGCCCGGTGTCGTTTTTCTCTCCGGCGGACAAAGTGCTAGAGATGCACGTATGAATCTCAACGCCATTAATCATCATGCCACAGAAACCGGTGGCGCACCATGGCCGCTAACATTTTCCTTTGCGCGCGCGCTACAGGGACCAGCACTAGAGATCTGGCGCGGTGATGAAACACGTGTCAGCGCTGCACGTGAAGAATTCCGCCGCGTTCTCGCACTCAACAGTGCTGCAAGCACCGGCACAATGCAAGAAACCTAAAAAATCGCACAAAAAACGAGCTCCATGCTCGTTTTTTGTATGCGCCTACCGCGCACGAAATGTTTCTGCAAACGGCACGCTATGTCGTACGCGATCTGCCGGATCCGTATAGTACATCTGTATATGTGGCACACCGGCATCCAATGTCATCTCATAAAATGATTCAGGGAAAACATCACTCTTCTTTGTGCCTGTCAGTGAATAATACCGCACACCGCCAATTTCATCATAACGCGCAACTTCAAGGTGTCCGTTAATAAATGCATCCACATTGTACTTCTCCAATAGCGCGCGAAATGCTGCCGCATTGGTAATCGGTGCTTTGTTCCTATTCTTCTGCCTCAACAATTTCTTGCGTATTTTTGGATCTTTTGTACGCGCAATCATTGCATCAACATCAGCTGTTTCACCTTGCCGTACAGGATCAAAGAACGCACCTTGATGCATGAACACGTAAACGCGCTTGTCCGTATCCAACTGCCGCTCTAACCACGCCAACGTCGCCGGGTGCAAATACCCGGGGATATGACGCTTGCCACCGGGCACAACCTCACGCCCGTCGGGATAGTAATTCGCGTCCAAGAGAATTAATCGATAATCGCCCTGATCAATAACCTGATCTACTCCTTTGGCCTGCATTCTGGCAATACGCTGTGTAAAATCCAAGGTCTCCGTAAACTGTCGCTTATCAACGCTGCGCAGATCATGATTACCGACAATCCAATAAACCGGCACACCAATCTTCTCCAGTTCTGCCTGTACGAGATCCAATCCCATCTGCCCAACAATCGCCGGATCATCTGTTCCTTCAATCACATCACCTTCATGAATGATGAGCGTTGGCTGAAATTGTGCCATCTGTTGCACGAAAAGTTTCAGCGGGTGCGCATCTTTAACACTTCCGAGGTGGCGCGGCGCATCATCAGCTTTATTTGTCCGGTCAATACGATTGGGATGCACGTGCGTATCGGTGATCATACCGATTTTCAACACCTGCTGCGTCTGCACTTTCCGCTCCCACAACGGAATGAACGTCGTCGTCGGGAACCACCCCCACTTCTTTGCATACGCCGGTGTATTATACGTATGCCAATACCACGACACGCCAGCAACCACCACGATTATTAAAAATACACTACCAACCTTTTTTATCATAGAAATGTTCTCATTTAAAATACCCGACACAATTCCTAATTAATGCTCTCTTTTAGTGCATGCCCTCATTTATTAATGATTGAATCTGTGCCAGAATTTCTTGTTGTTGCACATGATCGCCACGTGCTTCTGCATTACCGAGTGCTGCAATAAGTCGCGTACGCTCCTCTTTACGCCACGCAGCAATTATCTGTGCTGAACGCTGTACAACTTCTTGTACAATATCATCATTACTCTTATGCGATGCCATCGCTGTAATGGTCGCATCATTATTATGTTTTGTCAAAATACGCTCCAACAGTCGCACTGTTGCAGAATCTGTTGTAGCATCTAGAACATCGGCAAATGACTGTGCACCGGCCGCGCCGGCAATCATACACGCATGTAACCCTTTCTTCTGCGCAAGAAGCGTCACCGGGAAGTCTTGTTGCATTAACGTATCAAATGCCACATCTGACTGCGCTACCAATGAGAGTAATGTTTCTGTGAGAAAATCACTGCGCATCTCCGATGCTGATGGCGCCGTTTGCACGTCAGACACATCTGTTACTGGTGCCGCGGCACTACTCTCTTGAGCTTGCGCAAGTTGTTGCGCGATAGCGCTAAGCGATGTCTGCGTACGTTGCGCAAGTTTTTCACTCCAATATTCACGCTCCACTTGTGATTCGTGCGCAGCAATTAGCGGTGCCATTGTAGTAATAACCGATGCACGTCCTTTCGGTTGCGTAATATCATGCGCCGCAAGTGTACGTGCAAAAAATACTTCCATTGCACTACGTGCGTCATCAACCATCTGTTTCAAACGTGCCGGATTATCTGCCGCAATCTCTGCCGGATCTTTCATTACTTCACCATCTGCAATTACGACAATCTTGACATGTAAACCGACAGCAACACAGATTTGCATACTCTTAATCGCTGCTGCGTGTCCAGCGGCATCGTTGTCAAAAAACAGCACGACTTCCGGCGCATAGCGCCGTACGATCCGCGCATGTTCAACAGTAAGCGCTGTACCACTTACTGCAACAGCCTCTTTGATACCTGCCTGATGCGCAGCAATGACATCCATATTCCCTTCCATAATTACCGCACGCTTGTGATCTTTCATTGCCTGCTTTGCCTGCGCGATGCCGTAAAGCACGCTACTCTTATGATAGACCGGCGACTCTGACGTATTGATATACTTCGCAACTTTTGCGTTCTCTTGCGCATCCATGGTGCTCGGCAAAATCCGCGCGGAAAACCCCACAACGCGTCCCATCAGATCCATAATTGGGAACATGACACGATTGCGAAAGCGATCGTAGTAATCATTGGGACTTGCACCATTCGTGCCATCTTTTTGAATGATCAATCCGGTCGCAGCGATATCTGCCAGCGCGTACTTGCGTTGCAGGAGAAATGTGAGTATATGACGCCACCCCTCAGGTGCAAAACCGAGACGAAATGTCGCCATGGAGATTTCATTAATCCCACGCTCTACGAGATATGGTCGTGCTGTACGCGTGCCGATACCGTCTACCAGCTGTTTTTGATAAAATCGTGTTGCTATGTCTAAAATTTCGAAAAGTACTTTGCGTCGGTCAGCTGTTACCGCACTACCATCACTAGAACGTCGTTTCGTCAGCGTAATACCGGCACGCTCCGCAAGCATCACCAGAGCATCGCGAAAGTCTACGCCTTCTTGTTCCATGACAAAACTGAAAAGGTCGCCGCCTTTCCCACATCCAAAACAGTGCCACAGTTGACGCTCTTCACTCACAGTAAACGATGGCGATTTTTCTTTGTGAAACGGACACAGTCCCTTCCACTGCCCAGCGCCGGCACGCTCTAAACACACGTAGTCACCAACAACGTCTACCAAATTAATCTGCGATTTTATTGCCTCAATATCGCTATCCATACATTCATAGTAAAACATAAACATATTCTATACAAATACAAAATCTCCATGATGCTACATTACAACACCATGGAGAAAATTATATCAATCTTGTATATATTTGTTTACAAACTCTGACACAATAACCGGCGAAACAGACACTGACCGATTATTATTCTCTATTTTCGTTCCGTCTCCTAAAACAGTTACAAAGAAACCGACGGTAATTCCAGCAACGTACCATTTGTGATGACGTCTATCTTTTACCCTCATCGCCAAAAGAGCGCCACCGGATTGACCACCTTCAACGCGAGCTGATGTGACCACCAAATCACGATCAGTATAGATGGCATTTCCAAAAAATGCCATCCGATCACCCATATGCGGATAACCGACAGCAACAAGCGACTCACCTCCACGCGGTGGCGAATGTAATATCGGCAATGGCGTAACATTGAGTTCGCGAACATGTAACAGTGCAAGATCATGCCCTTTTGACAGAGCAACAATACTCGCTTCCTTCGCGTTTACCATTACATGACACGTCCCTTCAACAACGTGCTTTGCGGTAACAACATAATTATCACCAACAACAACACCACTACCGGAAGCATATGTGCCATTATGCTCGCGCACAATGATTTTTACAATGCCATTTTGACGTTGTGCCTCATTGACAAGTGCCGCCACATACCCGTAGGCATAGAAGCAGACTGTGGCAGTAAGTACTGTTAAAAGAACAATTCTCTGTTTCACCGTTCTCTCCTCCCCTGTCTATGTATCACCAATAGTGTCATCATTCACTATGCTAGTGATACAGTGCCATGTTTATGCGCTAGAATTATAAAATATCTATCAATTTTTTGCAAATAACTAACTATGTACCACTGTATTGTCAAATTATCACAGTATATCTACAAACCATACATCGCATCGCTTCAGATGTACACGTGTCCAAACAAAAAACACCACGACGGTGTTTTTTTGTACTTCTGCTATTTTCTATAATTCTGTCGGAGCGCCGGGATTCGAACCCGGTCTAAATGGTCCCAAACCACTCGTGCTAGCCGTTGACACTACGCTCCGCCTGCTTTTGTACAAGCAATGCACTTATTATACAAAAAACTGACAAAACCGCAAGGGGGCGCGCTCTCCGCACCTTGCTTTCATGTGACTGATACGTCATACTGATAGTATGAAAATCCTCGCTATTGAGACAAGTTGCGATGAAACTGCCGCGGCGGTCGTTACCTATGACGACGGCGCTTTTGCGGTGCACTCCAACATCGTTTCCTCCCAAGTCGCGCTCCACGCGCGCTACGGCGGCGTCGTGCCCAACCTCGCCGCGCGCGAACACGAAAAGAACATCATTCCCGTCATCACACAGGCGCTTACGCAAGCAGGCGTAACGTCCGACACCATTGACGCCATCGCCGTCACACACGGACCGGGACTCATTCCGGCACTCATCGTCGGTGTCAGTGCCGCCAAAACACTCGCGTTCCTTTGGCGCAAACCCCTCCTGGGCATTCACCACATTGAAGGGCACATCTATGCCAATGCACTCGCCGACCCGCGCGCTATGACCTTTCCGCTCCTGGCGCTGGTGGTCTCCGGCGGCCACACGCAGCTCGTCGTGATGCGCGATCACTTCCACTACGACATCATCGGGCAGACCTTGGATGACGCGGTCGGCGAAGCGTTTGACAAAGTCGCGCGTATGCTCGGCCTCCCCTACCCGGGCGGCCCCGCCATTGCCGCCGCGGCACAAAAACATAGCGCTGCGGAAATTTCCTATGCGTCCTTCACCGACCTTCCGCGCCCGATGCTCCACAGCAAGAACTACGATTTCTCCTTCTCCGGCATCAAGACCGCCGTCCTCTATCGCATCAAGGACTTCCGCGCCGCCCACAACCTCGCTGACGATGCGCCGCTGCCACAGAACTTCGTCGCCGCAATGAGTAATGCTTTTGAAGAAGCGGTTTGCGATGTTCTGATCGCAAAAACGCTCCGTGCCGTTGCGCAATACAACATCGCAACACTTACCATTGCCGGTGGTGTGAGTGCCAACACGCGTCTACGCACGCAACTCAGACAACGCCTCACAGATGTCGCGCCGACACCCACACTTCTGATCCCGGACCTCGCCTACTGCCTGGACAATGCCACGATGATTGCCGCAGCCGGCGCACTGCGCTTTGCGCACCTCTCACCCACACAACGCGACGCAGCACGCGACGCCTACGGTACGCTTGACGCCCACGCCACACTTCCCTTGTCGCCACAGCGCTGATTACCTTGAACTAACGACATACAAATGCTACACTAAAAGGGAAGAAAACCCATATTTTACGCCATTTGTATGCCAACACTACCCAAGACCTACGACCCGCAATCCATCGAAAAATCTCTCTATGACGCGTGGGAAAAGAGCGGCTACTTTAATCCCAATACCTGCATCGCCGACGGCATCACCGACGCCGATGCGCCCACCTTCAGCATCGTCCTGCCACCACCGAATGTCACCGGCGTCTTGCACACCGGCCATGCCGCGATGCTCTCCATTGAGGATGCGCTCGTGCGCTACCACCGCATGAAGGGCGATCGCACACTCTGGATCCCCGGCACAGACCACGCCGCCATCGCTACGCAGAGCAAAGTTGAAAAACTCCTCAAAAAAGAAACCGGGCAATCACGCTACGACCTTGGACGCGAAGCATTTTTACAAAAAGTGGAAGCGTTTGCGCAGGACTCTCACGATACGATTGTCGGACAATGCCGCGCAATGGGCGCTTCACTGGACTGGTCGCGCGAAGCGTTCACGCTGGACCCGGCCCGTCGCCGCGCCGTCTACACCGCGTTTGAAAAAATGTACAACGATGGCCTCATTTACCGTGGTGACCGTATCGTCAATTGGGACCCCAAAGGACAGACGACCGTCTCCGATGATGAAGTTGTTCACAAAGAGCGCGCTGCAACGCTCTACACATTCCGCTATAGCAAAGACTTCCCCATCGCAATCGCCACAACTCGCCCGGAAACCAAGGTCGGCGACACAGCCGTCGCTGTCCACCCCGATGACGAACGCTATCGCGATTATATCGGCAAAACCTTTACGATTGACGACTTCTGCGGCGCAACACTCACGATCCGCGTCATTGCCGATCGCGATGTGGACAGCAGTTTCGGTACCGGCGCCGTCGGTGTAACACCGGCACACTCGCAAACCGACTGGGAAATGTATGAGCGCCACGATTTGGAGCGCGTCACCGTCATTGACGAAAACGCATGCATGAATGCCAACGCTGGCACGCTTCTGCGAGGCAAGTCTACCGAAGAAGCACGCGCGCACGTGGTGATGTGGTTGCGCGACAATGACCTTTTGGAGAGCGAAGAAGAGATCACGCAGAGCGTCGCTACTGCCGAGCGCACCGGCGGCATCATTGAACCGCTCCCCAAGAAGCAGTGGTTCATCGCTGTCAACAAACCTTTTGAACGCGGTGGCACTATGACGACGCTCAAAGACCTTATGCGCAATACTGTTGCAAATGGTGCGATTGATATCCTACCACCACGTTTCACGAAGATCTACTTCCACTGGATTGACAACCTGCGCGACTGGTGCATTTCACGTCAAATCTGGTACGGACACCGTATCCCCGTGTGGTATCACGACAATCAATGCATCCCCAATAATCATGGCGACAGGGATTTTGACAAGTGCATCCCTCTCATCGTCGCGCAGGACCAGCCACAATGTGCCTATTGTAACGCCATATACAAACAAGATCCCGATACACTGGACACCTGGTTTTCATCAGGTATCTGGACATTCTCCACACTCGGCTGGCCGGACGACACGAAAGATTTCCGCACCTACCACCCGACAGCACTCT
>CAZGWO010000017.1:0-8660 GCA_964528835.1 uncultured Pseudobdellovibrionaceae bacterium | reverse complement strand
TTTTTTTGAGGCCGGTGTGATACAATGAGTATAAGGATTTTCATAATAGTCTACATACTTATGCTTAATGTCCTATTGATCGTTATTGTGGTGGTTGTTGTTTCTCGCCTTGCAGATCGTGTGACGGCATTGCAGCGACGTGTTACTGCTCTTGAACAGCGTAGTAGTGCGCATGCCACTGCTTCGCAAGATGCTGCCGTGACAGAGGAGTCGCAACAGCAACCGGCAGTGCAGACGGTGCAAACAGCATCGGCACCACAAGACATAACGGCGGAAGATCTCTTTCGCGCAGATCGTGTGGGTGAAGTGGGTCGTGGCGTATCTGTGCGCAGCTGGTTCTTGCACGAGTGGCCGATGAAGGTCGGTGCGCTCCTGGTACTCTCTGCAATTGGGTGGATGGCAACATATGCGATAATCCATGATATTATCGGTCCTGTGGGGCGTACGGCGCTGGCGTTTGTCCTTGGTGTGGCGTTCTATGTTTTCGGGGCATATCGCATTGCGCAGGTGTACGTGCAAGGCGCCGTCGCACTGTTTATGGGGTTGATTACGCTGGCGATTGCGCTCTTTGCCGGGGTGTACTATGGCTTTTTTGCGCCAGCAGTAATGATCTTCCCGCTCTTGGTCGCAACGGTGTTTGTCGCGTACATTGCGCAGCGCTATGCGCGACCAAACCTCGCAGCGGCAAGTATCTTCTTTGCATTTCTCGTGCCATTGCTATTTATTGACATGTTGTCGTCGGCTATAGTCCTGCTTTATGTTTTGGTTCTTGTGCTTGGTGTCGCTCCAATGATTATCCGTGGATCGTGGCGGGACGTCCTGCTGTTGCTTGCGCTCGGTGCTATTGCGCAGAGTGTGATCCTTCGCGCAGTGTGCGGTTTTGATGTTGCCGGCACAGCAATACTCTTTGCTGCGATTGTGTTATTGTTCTACGGTACACACTTGGTGGTGATTCTACGTGTCCGCGCATTGCGTTTGTGGGATATGGCGATTGGCGGCACTGTCGGCACATTAGCATGGTTGGGGACGGTCATGATTGTGGAGCGTGATCTGCAAGCGACAGTATTGGCGATAGCGGCAACGATCTTTGCACTCGGCGTTTTTGCTGTAGCGCGTTCTGTTGCTGTACGCCGCGTAACGCTTGTCTATGGTGGTGTAGCGCTTGGACTTGTGTGCAGTGCAGTTGCCAGTGCGCTTCTGGACAATATTGTTGCGCTGACATTTCTTGCCACTGCGGCGGTTACGTTGTACCTGTTGGGACTCGTGATCGCACTGTGGCACGGTGATATGCCATCATCAGAGCAATCGTTTTACAAAGTGTCATTTACTGCATTTATCGTGCCGGTTCTCGTTACAGTAACGAACGTGTTTGCCGGACTTTTTCGGTGGACAGACGATGTCACTACCAGTGCTGTGGCGCCGTTGATGCTACCGGATGGTACGCTAGCGCCACCGGTGCCGGTGTATGATGTCGCAGTGCGTCTTCACCAAATACAGATGGAGGCGCTGACACTCAGTGTGATTGTTGCAACCGGTGCCTTTGCTATTGCCGGTGCTGTCTTGCAGAGGGTTTTTGGTGGAAATCTGCGTTGGACACAAGTGCATGATAGCTTTCACAAAGCTCTCGTGCGGATCTTTGGTACGATTGGCACTGCGTATGCCAGTGCTGCGCTGTGGATTGGGTTACAGGAATTCTTGCCATATGGTGTCGCAGTAACCATTGCGCTTGTAATTTACGCGGCAATTGGCGTCACCTTCTATATTCACGGCGGGCGCGATGGGTACAAGCCGTACCGTGTGATCGGCAGTGTCTTTCTGATTCTTGTCGCAACACACCTCTTTCTCTATGACTTTTGGACACTGTCGGTGGTGGCAAAGATCGCTGTCTTTGCGCTGACGGGTATCCTTTTTATCTCTACGGCATTCTTCGCGCGACGTACAGAACGCATCGCGACTGATGATAAGTGATAAACCTATGGTAAAGTATGTTTTTGCAATCGCAATCTTCACAACAGCGGCATTTGCCACCTCTGCGCAGAGCGCGCAAGATCCGCGCGATGCTTTTCGCCTCCATGCGGTGCTGGAACCATTGCGCACGATCGTTTCGCCAACGCTCGTGGAGGTGCGTGCTGCCGATGCACAGGCGTTGCTTGCGATGGAGCGTGCAGATGTTGTGGTGTGGGATCGTGAAGCGGGGCGTGCTGTGCCGGCGCGCTTGGTAGAGCGCAGTGAAGGTGTGGCGCAAACGCCGTTCGGCATTATTGATGATGCAGGGCGCGACGTTGCAGTGCGGCTGCAATTGCCCGGTGGTTTCGTGCAGTATGACCGCGCACCGGATGAAGCGCCGATACCAACGGTACTAACGATCAATTTTGATACACTAGCGGTTGTAGATGGTATTGATTTCTACATCGCACCCAACACTATCGCGCCGGAGAGTGTTACACTGGAGTCTGTTGCGCCGGATGGGACGCGTACGCTTGTCAACGACGCATCTGCGCCACAAATGCGTGGTCTCTATGGGCACGTTACCATGCCGCGCACAACAGTGCAGGCATTGCGCGTAACTTTTGCGCACCGGCAACCGCTCCGTCTGACAGCATTGCGTCCGCGTGAGTATCGGCAAGAACATCTGCAGAATGTCGTGCGGTTTTTGGCGCAGCCGGCACGTGCGTATGATATCTATAGCGACGCTGATCGCAGTGTTGACCTATCGTTCCCTGCAGACATTATTCCTGATCTCTTTGCGCGGCAAAATGTCCTCAGTCTTTCTGTGGCATTTGCACCAAATCCGCTCTATGTGCCGGCAGACAGCGATCGCGATGGCGTGCCGGATGCGCAGGACAACTGTGTGAGCATTGCAAATACAGATCAAACAGATGCAAATGGCAACGGTATTGGCGATGCATGTGATGACTTTGATCACGATGGCATCATTAATAGTCAAGATAACTGCCCAACGCAACCAAATCGCAGTCAGCGCGATACGGATGTTGACGGTATCGGTGATGTGTGTGATGAGCAAGAGAGTCGCTTCTTTCAGTTATTGCCATGGTTACCGGGAGCATTTATTGTTGTTGTAACTGGTGTTATTGGCATACTTTTTATGCGGAGTATTCGCCAACACAATAGCGAAAGTATGCGAGAGAGACGTGATGACAATGATGTATAGTGTATAAAATGGTAATAAAAGTGTTTTATGTCATATTGATATAATTTGATGTCATGTGATTTTCAGAATGAAATAAAAGAAAAACTCTGAATAATTCAGAGTTTTTCTATAGCATATAACGTAAGGATACGGTTATGCGTAGATATTTTCTTTACTAAAGTGTTTTGTGAGTAGATAGTAGAATGCGATGCGCAGTTTATTGCGATTGCTCATGCCCAGCGTGTGGCATACAGAAGTAATTGCTGCATCAATATCACTATCAGAAGCGCTTACGTTAAGCTTACCCTTGACAAAGCTTTCGCGCACACGATCTAGCTCTTCACTATCAGAGCATGATACTGTAGAAGCGTCAGCATTGTAGATAGATGGGCCGAGGCCTTTGGCAACTGCTTCGACAAGCGTTTCATCTACTGTGCTTTCGCCAGCATCGGTTTTTAATTGTGCGACGGCAGCCGCAACAGCTTTTTCAAATTCACTCATAGAATCATATTTATGAATTACATTCTCAGTATAACATAGTTTTCATGGACAGTCTTTTTTTGAGAGATATGTACGTGGTATTATGTATCAGCATTCAACTTTTGTGAAATAATTATGTACTGGCAATTTATGTATGTCGTTACTGTGCGTTGGTAGAGATGTGTGTTGACATTTTCATTGTTTCATGATTTAGTAATAATACTTAGTTCTTTAATTTTATAGCGCAGAGCGTGGAGGGCGTGATGAAAAATGTAACTATTATTATTTTCACTTTTTTTCTAAGTTCCTGTGCGAGTGTAAATTCACATGGAGTGTATGAAGTAAAGTGGAATGAATCATTTGCGCGTGCCACCAATGCTGTTGGTGGTGCGGCAATAGGTTTGGCAGCGGGACTTGTTGCCGGTAAACCCGTTGAAGGGGCTGCTGCCGGCGCACTTATGGGAGCAATGAGGGATCCTAATGAATGTTCAGAAGGATCTGTAACTTCAGAAAGTGCTAGTGCACCAATCGCTGGCGCTGACAGTGGTGCAATAACAGGCCCGTGGAAGGGTATTGCACATCGTGAGCATAATAAACGTTGTGGCAATCGTCGGTAAGGGCATCAAAAAAAAGGGGGGTGTTTGAATTTTGCCTCCTTGAACTGTGACGGTCTTTAAAAGTCTTTAAAAGAATGTGCAGTGGAATAATCTATTTCACTGCACATTTTTGGTAATGGTGAATGTGGAATATGCGTTATGGAACATTGTGGTGGAGCGTGTATATCTATGTGCTTGTAGTATGGTGATTTTTTGCATATACTAAATATATGATTACAATTTATTTTCGGACAGTTAAAAAGCGGAAATTGCAAATTTTACCGGCTCCGCGTGTTGGTGCATGGGTGCATGCACAAAATCCAACAGGTAGTGAGATTACACGATTGTGTAATGATTTGGGTGTGAATGAAAATATTGTGCGAGATGCGTTGGATCCACATGAGGTACCGCGTGTTGAAGTGGAGAATGGTGTAACCTATGTTTTTACGCGTGTACCACAGACACATGACGATATTGATATGAGTACGGTGCCGGTATTAATTGCTTTAGGCGAGACGTTTATTTTGACGGTTGCACCGCAACACGTTGTCTTTCTTGATCGTTTTACGAGCGCATCAGTAGATTTCTATACGACGCAGAAAGTAAAGTTGTTTATCCAGTTTTTTGCAGCAATTACGGCAGTGTATAATCGGCGCCTCACGCTCATTGCTAAGCGTGTGCGCGCGATGAATGCAACGGATATTAACAGCGCGCGGGATGTTACGAATTTTGTAGAAACAGAACGTATTCTCAATGATTATCTAAGTGCGCTTTCACCAACCGGGCGCGTTTTGCGTCGCCTTTTGACTGGTAATGTACGCAGATTTACTTTTCATGAGCGCGATGAAGATTTGGTGGAGGACCTTTTAATTGATACGGAACAGTTGGAGGGCATGTGTCATGCAACGCTCAAGCATAGCGTTAGTATCCGTACGGCACATGCTACAATTGCAACGCACAATTTGAATACAACGATTAAGACATTGACAGCACTTACAATTATTCTTACAATTCCAACAATCATTGCAAGCTTTTTCGGTATGAACGTACCGATACCGCTTGCGCAGTATCAAGGAGGGTTTAGCGTTATTGTCGGAATAACAGGCATTATCGTAATATTGGTAATGTGGCTGTTTTATCGTAAGCGATGGTTCTAGTTAGATAAATGCTCTCGTCGTTCAATGGATAGGACACGGGTTTCCGGTACCCGCAATGGGGGTTCGATTCCCTCCGAGAGCACAAGCAACGCGCCGTGCGCGCGGAAGCACTACACCTGCGTGTAGTGTTTTTCTTTACCGTCACTGCGATGTGGTTTCACAGAAACCCGATGTGGCAGTCTCGCGGTTCTTTGTGCGAAATTGCTTTACTATACTCGCAATGATATTAGAATAGTTATGGCATTGCGCCGGTCTGTGAAAATACTCGCGATACCAAATGGGATACATTATTGACAAAATATTACGGTCATCGTATGATAAGTGTAACAAAAGGCCCGCATAGGGCTTTTTATAGAGGTTAAAAAATGTTTATGAAAAACCCGTTCATATTCCTCGGTGAGGTTAAGCAGGAACTACACAAAGTGCAGTGGCCGAGCAAAGTGCAGACAATGCGCTATTCGCTTTTAGTTGTGGCAATTAGCGTAGCTGTGGCAATCTATCTCGGTGCATGGGATTATATTTTTGGTGCGCTTATTAAACACTTTGTCTAGCGACAATATATATAAAGGCGTAAATGATAAAATGATAACGTAATTCTAGAATAGTATGGCAAAACAATCACAACATCATGGACGTGCATGGTATGTTATCCACACATATTCCGGCTATGAAGACAACGTTAAACGTAACTTACAACAGCGTATTGAGTCAATGGATATGCAAGATTATATCTTTGACGTGATCGTGCCGACAGAGAAGAAGGTTAAAATCAAGGCAGGCAAGCGCGTAACGGTAGATGAGCGTATTTACCCCGGGTATGTGTTGGTGAACATGATCGTTACAGATGCGTCATGGTATGTTGTGCGCAATACGCCGAATGTTACGGGTTTTATCGGACTTGGAACAACGCCGACGCCAGTGGATCCGGCAGAGATTGTGGAGATCAAGAAACGTATGGGTGTTGATGTACCAAGACATACGATTAATTTTACAAAAGGTGAGAGTGTACAAATTATTGATGGACCGTTTAAAGACTTCGATGGAAAGGTTCAAGGCATTGATCAAGATCGTGGCAAGGTAAAGGTGATGGTTTCTATGTTCGGTCGGGAGACACCGGTAGAGTTGGATTTCTTGCAAGTTTCCAAACTTTAAGATATAATCACAAACATATAATTTCGTGGGAGTGTGTGTTAACAACATGCGTTCGTACCACATAATGTTAATGTTATGGCAAAGAAAGTAAAATCTATCATCAAATTACAGATTAGAGGCGGTCAGGCAAATCCTGCGCCACCGGTTGGTCCGGCACTTGGTCAGCATGGACTTAATATTCAGGATTTTTGTACGCAGTTCAATGATAAGACGAAGGAGATGATGGGTGATGTTGTTCCTGTAGAAATTACAGTTTACGAAGATCGTAGTTTTGACTTTATTACAAAGACGCCACCGGCGGCAGAACTTCTAAAGAAGGCTGCTGGTGTTAAAAAAGGTGCCGGTAATCCGTTAACAGATACGGTTGGTACGGTAACAAAAAAGCAGGTTGAGGAAATTGCGCGGACAAAGATGGAGGATCTTAATGCGATGGATATTGAGGGCGCAATGAAAGTTGTAGAGGGAACAGCGCGCAGTATGGGTATTAAGGTACAAGAATAAATCGTAATTTTGTGGGAGTGCATTAGCACGGCTGTACCACGTAAGAGAATCATTATGGCAAAGAAATCAAAACGTTTCGCAGAAGCGGTTAAAAAAATTGACAAGGAAAAAGTGCATACGCCGACAGAGGCGGTGGATGCGATTAAGGCGGCTGCAACAGCAAAATTTGATGAGTCCGTGGAAGTGCATGTGCAACTTGGCATAGATCCAAAGAAAGGTGATCAGCAGGTGCGTGCAACGGCTGCATTGCCACATGGTACCGGTAAGAGCGTGCGTGTGGCAGTGATTACAACGACACATGAAGATGAAGCAAAGAGTGCCGGTGCAGAAGTGGTTGGTGGTGAAGATGTTATTACACAGATTAAAAATGGTGAGATTATTGGTAATATAGATATCATTGTTGCAACACCGGAAATGATGCCGAAGCTTGCACAGGTTGCACGTATTCTTGGTCCGCGTGGTATGATGCCGAATCCGAAGGCGGAAACGGTAACGACAAATGTTGCACAGGTTGTGGAAGGGTTAAAGAAAGGGAAGGTGGATTTTCGCAATGATAAGACTGGCATCATTCATCAGGCAATTGGCAAAGTGTCTTTTGATACGGAGAAGCTTGTGGAAAATTATGAAGCGCTCCTTGCGGCAATTGATAACGCGCGACCGGTGACATACAAAGGTACACTTATTAGGTCTGTAAAAATGTGTTCAACAATGGGACCGTCGGTAACGATTATTAAAAAGTAATTGTCTTGCTGTAAAAAACATGGTATAGTAACCATGTTTTTTGTTTGCATAGAATTAGGGATATATGAACAGAGAAACATTAGTTATTGGACTTGTTGGTGAGACGGGAAGTGGGAAGGACACAGTTGCTGATTACTTGCGCGATACGTACGGTGCAGAGTTAACGCGATTAAGTGATCCGATCAAAAAATCTCTGCGTCATTTTTTTGATGCGCCGTCAAAAGCTGATCAAGCGTGGCTCTATAGTGTATTTAAGGAGCGTTTTGGTGAAGATGTTTTGCACCAGGCTTTGCGCCATCATATTGCGCACATACAGAGTCCAGTTGTTGTTATTAACGGTTTGCGTATGCCGGTAGATGAGGATTTTGTACGCGCTTTGCCGAATAGTGTCATTCTTTACATCACGGCGAATCAGAAGTTGCGATGGGAGCGCACGGTGGCACGTTATGAGAAATCAGATGATAATCAGTCATTGGAATCTTTCGTGCATTTTGAGGCAACAGCGGAAACGGAGCGTCATGTGCCGGCAATTGGTGCGCGCGCAGATGTAACGATTCATAATGATGGTACGTTAGAAAAGTTGCTGTCTGCGGTTGATACATTTATGGCGCATCATAATATTGCAAAAGTGCGTCAGTAAGTAATGAAATGTTTGATAATAAATTCAAAAGCCATTATCTGGTAAGGTATGGCGATTTTGTGTTGCAGGATAATCTTTAATAGTAGTACCACTATTAAAGTAATTTTTCTAACACTGAAAGTTTGAGTATTTTTTTATGGCAGTTAGGTGTGATATACTAAAGTTATTACATTTGGTAGGGTGACGCACTATGGCACAGCAATACGAAATTGAAATCAAGAGCTTGCTCGGTGATGCCGCGG
>CAZGWO010000016.1:0-9190 GCA_964528835.1 uncultured Pseudobdellovibrionaceae bacterium | reverse complement strand
AAAATCACCATCACACAAACGCGCACAAAGTAAAGCCGCTGGGAAAGGCGGAAAAACAGAAGTTAAGTTGTATGGGGGCAAACGCCTTGACGCACTGACAAAGTCAGGCAAAAAGGCAACGGAAGTTGAAAGGAGTGGCACTTCCGCTGGTTTGGAAAAAGCAGCTCAAAGATTAAAAATGAAAAGGTCAAAACAGAAAGTTTTGCAAGTTCCACAAAAAGATATGCCAAAAGCTGTTCAAGCAATGAAAAAGAAAGGTGTTAAAGGAACAGTAAAAAATATGTCTGGAACAAAAAGAAGATCAGTTTAATTTTAAAATATTATGAATAAGCAAATATTTACAATCGGATATGAAGTACCCGGACATTCTGATGATTTCATAGATTTTACTTCAAAAAAATCACTAATGGATGCTGATATTGTTTTGATTTCACCAGAATTATTATCTCCAAGTTATAATGGTTGGGTTAGTTTTTCTTCTGGAGGTGGAGGTTGTTATGATGTTGCCACTTCAAAACAATATGAAGAACAAATATCTCATTTAAAAAAAGAAGTTGAAGATTATTTGAAGTCTGGAAAAAATATTTTTATATTTTTATCAAAAAAAGAAAAATATCAGCTTGCTTCTGGTACAACTTCGCCAAGAAAAGGACAGACTAACTATAGTACTTATACAAAAACTAATTATGACTTTTTACCAGTTGGTATCGGTACTTTAGTATCTGCTTCAGGAAAACATATAAAATTTTCTGGAAATTCTATATTTAGTGATTTTTATAAAAAATTTAAGAAAAATCTTGAATATCAATTATATATAGAAGGCACAGATAATGCTCAAGTGATTTTTACTGGTAAAGATAAAACTAAGATATTAGGTGCAATTTATAAAATAGGAAATGGAAATATAGTTACTCTGCCTTATCTAAAATATGATAATGATAAATTTACAAAATATGATAAAGATGAAAGTTATTGGACAGATGAAGCGATGAAATTTGGTAATGAACTTGTAGATTGCCTTATAAATATAGATCAGCAATTAACCCAAAAAACAGAAAAAACACCAACCCCTAGTTGGGCAATTAAAAAAGACTTTACCACCAAAAAGGCATTGTCAATTGAAAAAACAATTCAAAAAAACGAAAAAGAAATAGAAAAAATTAAGTCAAAAAATACTGAATTGAATCAGGAATTAGCCGAAGAGAATATTTTAAAAGACTTACTTTTTGAGCAAGGAAAACCTCTCGAAAATGCAGTCATCAAAGCATTGAAAATACTTGGCTATCAAGCTGAAAATCATGATGATGGTGAGCTTGAACTGGACCAAGTCATATTTAGTCCAGAAGAACACAGGTTTATTGGTGAGTGTGAAGGTAAGGATAATAAGGATATTAATATAACAAAATTTAGACAATTATTAGAATCTCTAAACGCTGATTTTGCAAGAGAAGAGGTTGAAGAAAAAGCGTTTGGAATTTTATTTGGAAACCCTGAAAGACTAAAAGAACCAAGCAAAAGAACTTTAGATTTTACAAAAAAATGCAAAACTGGTGCAGAAAGAGAAAAAATAGCCTTAGTAAAAACAGCAGACTTGTTCTTAGTTGTTAAATATTTGAGAGAAAATAAAAATCAAAAATACCAAAAAGCATGTAGGCAAGCTATCTATAATGGTCTAGGTAAAATTGTGAAATTCCCAGCAATACCAAAAAAGAATTAAGGGAGCAACGCTTATGCGCGCATGGGCGGGTTGGGGTAAGTGTAATATGATTTTCTTGTGCTATCCGTTGCGTGATAGCACAAACATTTTTTCTTTCCATACAAATACCACAAAACTTTAATTGGAGGTAATGAGCGAGCCACGAGAGCGCCGAGCAGGCATCACGAACGAATGTGAGTGGCCAGTGCGAGGCGCGGTGGAGTTGGCATTACCACGGACACGGAGCGTACGCTGAAGTTTGGAGTTGCTACGCGCTCGGCGTAGACTATTCGTCAAAATCCTGCGGATTTTGCTTGTATAATGTTTGAACTTTGTCCAAAAAATACCGCAGATTGAATATTTTGCTATCTGGTTATACAGAAAATACCCCCGATAATGCGATGATCAGCGGGGGAATGAGATGATGTCATTCTTTTTTCTTTTTAGATTGTGACAGAGACATGCCACAGGCCATGCAACATATTTCTTCGTGTACTGTAAAAAAGTAATTTTTTATCCTGCACGCAGGACAGAGAATGACGATTTCTGGTTCATAGTGCTTGAACGGAGGGTAATTAAAATACGGTTTTTTCATAACAACCTCCTCTTGGATTTTTTTAAAGAACAAAACCCGACCGGATGGTCGGGTTTTGTGTGGAGAAGAGGTGAGAAACATGTCATCTGCGCACAAAACGCGACCATCTAATGTCGGTAAAGTACGCAAACCACATTGTCTGAGTATTGTGAATCATAGTGCCATTGTAAATGCAAGCCTATTCAGTGTCAATAGAGGTGGTATATTTTTTGAGATATAAATTAAATTAGGTACATAATTACTATAGGTATTTATTATAGCTATGTTATAATAGAGAAAAATAAGTGATATATCTATCCTATGATTTCCATGTTTAACCATTTGTCGCAGAAGGATAAGCGAGAAGCAATAGAGGATCTAATTCATGATTCTACGCCACGACCATCATTTTTTGCACTGGTAATACTCTCAGTATTGATGGCGACATTTGGGCTATTGATTGACAATGCTTCAGTGATCATCGGTTCTATGTTGATTGCGCCGATTCTTTCGCCGATTCTCAGTTTGGCGATGGGCATTGTAATGAGTGATAGTATGCTCGTTGTGCGATCCGGTGTGACATTGATAAAGTCGCTGGTGATTGGTGTTGTATTGGCAGCGGTGGCAACGCTGTTTGTTTCGGTGGATAATCGCGTGATTGGCGGTGAAATCCTCTCACGCATGGAACCGTCATTGATTTTCTTTGCAATTGCGTTTATCGCTGGATTTGCGGCAGCATTTGCACGTGTTAATCCTGATTTGTCGGAAACTTTGCCGGGAATCGCGATCAGTGTTGCACTGATTCCGCCGGTCGGTGTGGTAGGCATCGGTATTGCACTCTTAGATTGGTCAATGATTAGTGGTGCGGCAATGCTTGTAGCGGTCAATATAGTTGGTATTATTTTTGCCGGCATGCTTGTATTTTCCATGATGAATCTCTATGTGAATCGTGATGTGGCGGTACGTGCCGCGCAAACGGAGGATCGTGCACTTGCACAAGAGATAAAGGCATCGGGACAGAAAAATCAATAAGAGTTTTTAGTCTATGATGAACTTGCGACATTTTAATACAATTGTTTTTTTTGCACTTTTAGGTGTGGTAACATGGGGCGCATGGCTATTGTTTGCACCATTTGTAGGTGCAATTTTTATGGCGGCAACATTGGCAATTTTATTTTATCCAATGTACGTGCACGTGCGCGCGTATTGTGGCGACCGTGCACATATCGCTGCCGGTATTATGGTTGCAATAATTGTCCTAACAATTATTCTGCCAATCATCGGTATTAGCATGCTTGTTATTGGTGAAGTACGCAATGCCATGCAAGTCATTTCTATTGATCAGTATTCTGTAACTGCAGTTGTGCAAAAAGTAAATGATTTTGCGCAAATCATTCCGGGATTGACGGAATATATGAATATATCACAAGACAGTCTTGCTAATATTGCACAGCAAGCGGGATCATTTTTTGTTACATTAATACAAAAAACGTATGCAACGGCAACCGGCAGTGTACTTGGTATTTTTGTATTATTCTTTACATTGTTTTATTTCTTTGTTGATGGACAGCGTCTCATGGAGAGATTAATGTTTCTCTCTCCACTGTCTGATCGGCATGAGCGCGTGCTTTTTGAAAGTTTTAGTGCGATGAGTCGTGCAACAATTAAAGGAACGTTGGTTATTGGTGCTATTCAAGGGTCATTAGGCGCTGTGGCACTTTTTGTTGCCGGCGTGTCGAATGCATTGATCTGGTGGATACTAATGGTCTTTTTTGCAGTGATTCCGTTTTTGGGTGCCGGCATTGTAGGTTTTCCGTTTGCCCTTTATTATTTTATTGTTGGTGATACGACAGCGGGAATAATTTTAGTGATATCGTTTGTTGTAATTTCACTTTTAGATAATTATTTACGGCCACTTATCGTTGGACATAATGTTCAAATGCATGCACTTTTGATATTTTTTGCGACAATTGGTGGCATCATGACATTTGGATTGATTGGCTTCATTGTCGGACCGATTATTATGGCGCTGTTTGTGGCATTGTGGCAAATTTATGCATTGGAATTTGAAGCTCAATTAACAGCGTATAACCGCGGAAAGGAAGAAAGTGGGTGCTAAAATTATAGAAAAGAAATAAATGACGTACGCACAGTTACCCCAATTAATTGATCCAGTAGTCATGACAATTGGCGGGTTTGCGTTACGGTGGTATGGTTTGATGTGGATTGTAGCATTTAGCATAGTATGGATGATGCTTTTGTGGCGTTTGCGCGTCGGTGAGGCGCGACACGTACCAATGTTAACGAAAGATGTTGTTGGTGACATGATGCTTTTTGCACTTATTGGTGGCGTTGTTGGTGGGCGTATCGGTTATGCAGTATTTTATGATTGGACGTATTTTTCTACGCATCCGTTCGCACTAGTGTGGCCGTTTGCTAATGGTACATTTGTTGGTATTAGTGGCATGAGCTTTCATGGTGGTGCTATTGGCATTGCTGTAGCACTTTGGTTTTTTGCGCGAAGAATAAAGGCGTCATTCTTGAGGGTAGTGGATTTTGTTGTGCCGGCAATTCCTCTCGGGTACGCTTTTGGGCGTATTGGCAATTTCCTCAATCATGAGTTATGGGGACGCGTAACGACATCTCCACTTGGCATGTATTTCGCACAGGCACCGGATGGTGGCACGTACCTGCGCCATCCATCGCAATTATACGAAGCATTTTTGGAAGGCGTGCTCCTCTTTGGTGTAGTATGGTTCTTGCGTAAACGATTTACAATACGTCAAGGTTTCTTGACCGGTCTTTTTTTGGTTGGGTATAGTGTGGCACGTTTTATTGGTGAATTTTTTCGGGAACCGGATGCACATCTGGGATTCGTGGTTGCTGGACTTTCTATGGGACAGGTTCTTTCGGTGATAATGGCGATGGGAGGTAGTGGAATAATGGTAGCTGCGTTACTAAGGCACAAGTAATAATTTTAAATATGTTACAGCGATGAATATTTATGCAATTAATGAGGCAAATTATAAGCGTGCAATTTCATGGAGCAAGAATGCCGATACGCGTGCAAGTATTGTGCTCGCATTTAATGCGGCATTGGTAGCACTGCTTGTAACGGATAATCCATATACGCATGGTTTTGTAGAGTCTTTTCATGAGCGACGGGAAGTATTTCTCACCAGCCTTCTTGGTGTTAGTCTTTTTTGGTGCTTTTTGATATTTTTTACGGTATCGTCATTTTTTGCTTTTCGCGTGCTAATGCTTAATGCTCGCAAGACACGGTGTGAGCATAATCGCGCATTTTCTTTTATGAATATTACTGACATGACGCGTGAAGAGTATCGCGCAACACTTTTGAAAATGAGTGATTCAGAGATATTACATGCATTGCAGGATCAAACATATCTTGCAGCGCAATTGGCACGAAAAAAAGTTACACTGCTATTGTGGGCATGGATCTTTCTTGCCGGTACAATCTTTAGTGCTGTAGCATTTATTGTTTTGACGATATTTTTTGTATAGTATATAGGCCTCCACTGGTTGATTATTTTATGGTATACTGATGATGTATATGGATAGTATTCATAAAAAAGACAATATAGCAATTATACGACGTAAGCATGGGAGTACCATGCGGTTCGATGTTGTGCGTAGTTCTTTGGAACGCTATCACAATAATCCATTTCGTGCGGAACGTTTTGCACGTGGAGGATTTCGTTCACATTTTTTCTATACGGAAGATTCCGGGCGTTATAGAACACCTTTACAGCGTGCGCGTATTGCACAGACGCGAGAGAAGATTTTTAATCGGCATTCTTCGTTTGATACAATCAATGCGCGCTATGTGTCATTGTCGTCTGCAGGCATTATGGATTGGTCGCAATTACGTTTATTGAGCATGCGTCCATTGCGTGCAGTTTTGGCATCATGGCGTGGGTGGTGGCATTTTGATATCTCTCCACTACGTGCGTGGAATTTGTCGCTTGTGGGAGCAATGCTCTTTGGCATGATTTCCATGACAATGATTTATCGTTCATTTGGTGTGTCGGCATTTGCAACGGAGCCAAGTGCACAGCCAGTACATGAAGGAAATCTTCAGGAAATGACAGTGGAAGCTGCGCCGGCTGTTGCTGCGCAACGTGAAATTGTGGCGAAGGGTGCGCAGTATGTTGCTACTACTAGTGCAAAGCGGCAGACGGTGGCAGCGACAATTGTACGTGATCCTGCACAGGAAGCCTTTGAGGCGCGTGCGCGTGCTATGGTAAAGGGATATCCGATTGAAAAGATGTTACCGGAAATTTTTAAGCAGGATCGTGTCGTTGCCGCATTTTTGATTGCAATGGCAAAGCAGGAGAGTCAGTGGGGTAAGCGTGTGCCGGTACTTAATGGGCAGGATTGTTTAAATTATTGGGGATTTCGTTCAAAACGTGCGCGTATGGGTACAGGTGGACATACGTGTTTTGACTCTATTGCTGATGCTGTGCAGACAGTTGGACATCGCGTAGAAGAATTGGTGTATAAATATAATCGTACAACAGCAAATCGCATGATTATATGGAAGTGTGGCTATAGTTGCGATGGGCATGATCCTTACAATGTTGCGTCATGGAAACGAACAGTGCAGATGTATTATGATAAACTCATGAAAGGGTAGTATTGCAGTTTTATCATTTTTGTGGCATATTAGGTAGTCGTGCACAATGTACAATATATTGCACACATAAATATACATTGTGTTGCGAAGAGTTTGTCGTTCTATATTCGTAACAGGAACACGTAGCATTTGAGTAATAATTTTCCATGATGAGAGATAGTGGTGTCATTCTATCATCTGCCGCTGTAACGTATGGTGGGCAACGTGCGCGCTTATCACGAGGGCGTCTGTCAATAATGCGAGAGTCTATTATGGGCATTTTGATTTTTGTGGTGCTCTTTGGTGTTTTTCTTTTTCTCTTTAACCTTGACTATGCCATGCTTACACGACGCGTGCAGGCGTTTATGGATCCGGATGGTTTCACACGTACAGAACGTATACCTCGCACATGGTTGGATCGTTATAATCTTGTGATAACGACACCGGAAGATGCGGATGTTGATCAAGATGGTGATGGGCTAACGCTTTATCAGGAATATATTCAGCTCACTGATCCGCTTCTGGCCGATACGGATGGTGATGGCGTGCCTGATGGTAAAGAGGTTGCCGATGGGCAGAATCCACGTGGTCTTGGTGTTTTGGATGTGGATCATGATGGAATGTCTGATACGTGGGAACGTGCCAATGGTTTAGATCCATTGCGCAATGATCGCGATGAAGATCGCGATGAAGATCATTTGACAAATTGGCAGGAATATCTTCATAAAACAGATCCGCGTAATCCTGATACGGATGGCGACACGTTTCCGGATGGTGTTGAAGTGCGTAATGGATATGATCCGAGTGCACCGGGTGATGCAAAGCCGAAGACAACTATTAGCATTAGCAAAATTAATCTGACAATCCCAATGGTATGGTCGCAGTCTATTTTTGAGGAACAGTTGCAGGCTGATTTAAAAAAAGGTGCAATTCACTATCCAAAAACGGCGGCGCCGGGGCAAAATGGTAATATGTTTATTGCGGCTCATTCCAGTAATTATGCATGGGTGGAAGGAAACTTTAACTACGCATTTGCTAAATTGGATCATGTTGTGCCCGGTGATGTAATTACCGTAAAGACTGTTCAAGCAAATGGTGCAACATTAGAGTTTATCTATAAAGTTGTGCAAAAACGTATTGTACAGCCTGATGATCCGTGGATTTTTCTCAAAACATCGAATCCGACGGCAACATTTTCAACATGTTGGCCATTAGGCACGCGCCAGAAACGTCTTGTTGTTAAAACGGAATTGATTAAAGCGCCGTAATTTTGTAGTGGTGTGCTCTTCTGCGTGCAATAGTGTATACTAAAGAGAGGTATAACAGTTTTTTATGAATCCTCTCGTACGAACCGTTTTGGCAACGATTGCATATTATGATGCAATGGACTATCCGTTGACATCTTTTGAGGTGTGGCGGTATTTGAGTTTTGAAGATGTTAGTGCGCCGGCGCAGTATCGTACCAAACAGTCAATAGATACGATTTTAGCAACACTGGAGGCACTTGTTCGTGATAAGCGTCTTTTATTTATTGGCGGATTTTATGTATTTCCGGGTCGCGTAGGTCTTGTGAAGGAACGACGAAAGCGTACAATACTTTCCATAGAGAAGTTACAGAAAATGCGGCGTAGTATTTATCTTCTACGTTGGGTGCCGTTTGTACGTATGATTCTTGTTACAGGACGTTTGGCAATGAAGCATGCGCAAAGGAGTAGTGATTGGGATATTTTAGTTGTTTTGAAGAAGGGACATATTTGGACCGGACGTTTTTTAATTACTATTGCTACACAGATTCTTGGCCGTCGACGTACAGATGCGCATCATGCGGATCATTTGTGCCTCAATTATTTTATTACAACACAATCTATGGACATTTCCCTTGATGATCGCTTTAGTGCACATGAATATATGATGGCACGTCCAATTTTTAACAGCATTAATCCGGAGAAATTTTTGCGGGCAAATATGTGGATTAAGCGTTTTCGTCCACATTTTGATACGATGGTTTTGCCATCCATATACGGTGTTGCGGATTCTGTACTTATGCATAAAATACGGCACATAGGTGAGTTTATTGCAACGGCATTGCGTATAGAGGCACCGTTACGACGTTGGCAGCGTAGTAAGATTATGGAAAACCCAAAAACTTTCATGAAAGGCAGCATGATTATCGCTAATGACAATGAATTGGTCTTTTTGCCGCGACCACATAGTCCGCGTGTTTTGGCGATATACCATGAACGTTGTCGACAGCAGGGGTTGCGCACTTGCGCATAATGTATTTAAG
>CAZGWO010000015.1:5787-9261 GCA_964528835.1 uncultured Pseudobdellovibrionaceae bacterium | reverse complement strand
ATGCGAACACAAATTGTTCATCGTGGTGCAGGCGAACTATCCTACGATATTCGTGGGATTGTTGCGCTTGCCAAGAAAATTCAAGCGCAGGGCATGACAATCATTTGGGAGAATATCGGTGACCCGATTGCTAAGGGGCATGCCGTGCCGACATGGATCAAGGATATTATTCGCCAAATCCTGGATGACGATGTGTCTTTTGGGTACTCGCCAACGCGCGGTGTCGGTGTAGCGCGACGTTTTATTGCAACGCAACGATCGCGCGAAGGTGGTGCAACACTCTCGTCACAGGATATCCTCTTCTTCAATGGACTTGGTGACGCGATTTCCATCGTCTATACGTATCTCAATGATGGCGCACGAATTCTTGGGCCGTCGCCAGCATACCCGACACATTCCAGCGCAGAAGGTGCACATGCACGGCAGCATCATCTGACATATATGCTGGACCCGGCACATGGTTGGTTGCCGAATATTGAGGATATCCGTAACAAAGTACGTTATAATCCGACAATTACCGGTATTTTGATTATCAATCCGGATAATCCAACAGGCGTTGTTTATCCGGAGGCTATGATGCGTGATATTGTTGCGATTGCGCGGGAGTACGATCTTTTCATTATTTCTGATGAAATTTATGCGCACCTCGCCTATGGCGATGAGCCGTTTGTGTCATTGGCACAGGTTATTGGTGATGTGCCCGGTATCGCGTTGCGCGGTCTTTCAAAAGAAGTGCCATGGCCCGGTGCACGCTGTGGGTGGGCAGAGTTCTATAATCGTGATAAAGATGCGGATTTTGCGCGCTATACGCAGACACTCTATGATGCGAAGATGCTGGAAGTATGTGCAACGACATTGCCGCAGTATGCATTACCACAAATCTGTGGCGATGCACGGTTTGCACAACATTTGGCACAGCAACGTGCATTTTATAAGCGACGTGCCATACAGGCTACTGCAATCTTTAGGGCAGTTCCCGGTGTAACAGTTGTGCAACCGCAAGGAGCATTTTACATAACAGTTGTTTTTGATGATATGCCGGTTGATGGCACGTTAGTTATTGATCATTCGGTTGTGCGTACTTTGGTAGAAAATGCTATTATTGATGCACGTGCCGATGCGCGGTTTGTTTATTATCTCCTTGGTGCAACGGGAATTTGTACGGTACCGCTCTCCAGCTTCAATTCTGACATGCATGGTTTTCGGATGACGCTTCTGGAGCGTGACGATGTGCGATTTACGCAGACGTGTACGATGATTGCCGATGCGCTCGTGCGTTACCGCAATAACAAAGATATTTCATAATAAAAGTACTATGACGATAACGAAAAAACAGAAAATTGCCAGTGGTATTGCAGTAGGTGTTCTTGCTATTCTTGGGTCATTGCATTTCTATAGTACAGCAATGGTGGCACAGCAACGTGCTGTCGCATCACATCTTGATGACGCATTGGCGACTATTGTGGCAGCGCAGCAATCTGATCCGCGCGCGCAGATATCGTTAGAGGTTATTACGCCGTGTGAGCACTACATTACAACGCCAATCAGTCAGAATCGGAAAAATAATGTAGACGACGTTATGCGCTTAGAGACATTTCTTGCCTTGCAGGAAGGGGAAAAGCTATCTGTTGACGGTGTTTATGGTGATGAGGATATTGCCGCAGTCAATCGTTTTCAGGAAAAATATCGAAATATGATTCTTGACCCGCTTGGCATTGATGCGCCGACCGGCAATGTTTATGTCGGAACGCGTAAACAGATCAATATGTTGTATTGTGCTGTGATGGCATCTCGCAATGATACGGAGGATGGTAAAAAGTAGATTGCGACATGATGTTTTTTACATAAATTATTACTGTGGTAAAATGGAAGCGGAGAATTTATAAAAAGAAAAATATATGGACTACATTGTAACAGTGCTTTTTGCTTTTGGTGTTATTTTCGGCGGATGGTACTATGGCTGTGAGGTGCGACAATGGTGTGGTCAAGAGCCTGAAGGCGTTGCAATGACAGAAGTATTGGCCGAGGCAAAACAAGCGTCGCAACAGAAGCGAGCGGACGTAAAGAATGAAAATGCCATACAGGAAAAGCGTGATGCACAAGAGAATACTGTAGAAAATCAAGAACGCGAAGATGCTCAAAGTACTACAACGCAAAAGTGTGATGACTATTTGACAAAAGATATTCGCCCCGGTGCACGTAATGACAAACAGGAAGTTATAAAACTGGAGAAGTTCCTCAATACTTACGAGGGGGAGAAGTTGATTGCCGGCGGTGTCTATGACGGGACTGATCAAGCGGCAGTGAAGCGTTTTCAGGAAAAATATCGCAAAGAGATCCTTGATCCGGCCGGTGTTACATCGCCGAATGGTCTCGTATTAAAAGGAACGCGTAAACAAGTTAACGCACTTTACTGTAAAGCGCAGAAAAAGAAGAAGAGGGTAAACGAATAATATAAAAAACAGCGCGCGCTGTTTTTTATTGTGAGAGGTCTTCGCGATTCTGTAATGCATTACGAATGGTGATGTCATCAACGTATTCAATATCAGAACCTGTCGTGAGGCCGCGTGCAAGGCGAGAAACGCGTATGCCGAGTGGGAGGAGCTTGCTCTTGATATAGAGTGCTGTAGCATCACCATCTGTTGTGGGATTTGTTGCGAGAATAACCTCTGTAACATTGTTATTTTGTATGCGATCCAAAAGAGGAGCAATGGTAATCGTTGGCGTTTTGGTATTAGGTGTAAGTGTGCCGCCGAGGATGTGGTAGAGTCCGTGAAAGACGCCCGTGCGTTCAATAGGAATAAGGTCAAGTGGTTCTTCTACGACGCAAATTTGTGTTGTATCACGCTGAGTGTCCTTGCAGAAGATGCAGAGATCTCCTTCAGCAATATTGAAACACTGCGTGCAGCGTGAGAGAGCGCGCAGACCTTCCAGTGCCGTAATCATCTTTTTGATATCGCGCGCGTCTTGTTTGAAGAGGTAGAGCACAAGGCGTTCTGCCATTTTTGGACCGATGCCGGGCAATGCGCTAAAGACGGCGATAAGATTGCGAAATGGTGTCGGGAGCATACGATTATTGTTTATGGCATGTGATGTTGTTCTAGCGAGCGGTAGGAAGCACATTCTTCCTTGAAGTAGAGCTTTGCTATACCGATGGGACCATTGCGGTGTTTGGCGATGATGAGTTCTGCAATACCTTTATTTTCCGTGTCCGGTTTGACGCGGTCTTCGCGGTAGAGGAACATTACCACGTCGGCGTCTTGTTCAATGGAACCGGATTCGCGCAAATCAGAGAGTTTTGGACGTTGATCGTTGCGACTTTCTACGGCACGTGAAAGTTGTGAAAGTGCAATGATGGGAATATTGAGTTCCTTTGCGAGCGTTTTGAGCCCGCGAGAGATTTCAGAGATTTCTTGGACACGATTTTCTGTGGAGCGTCCCTCCATGAGTTGAAGGTAGTCAATAATAATGAGT
>CAZGWO010000015.1:0-5777 GCA_964528835.1 uncultured Pseudobdellovibrionaceae bacterium | reverse complement strand
GTCCCAGGTCATGTTGCGCTTGCAAACGGCGTGCCATCGTACGCATGGTCATGATGTTTGCACTAGATGCGTCATCAATGTAAATCGGTGCGTCATTGAGTTCGCCCATAGCTTCATTAATGCGTTCAAAGTCATTGTCGTTAGCATCGTCGTGTAAATTGCCGGTACGCAGACGCCAGAGGTCTACATCACCTTGTGCGGCAATCATACGATCAATGAGTTGATCACTGCTCATTTCCAGAGAAAAGATGCCGGTGGGAATTTTGTGTTGCGTTGCTGCGGCACGTGCAATATCTAGCGCAAGGGACGTCTTTCCAACAGATGGTCGTGCTGCCAGAATGATGAGGTCAGACTTCTGCAAACCGGAGAGGATATTATCTATATCTGGGAAACCCGTTGGCACACCGCGCATTTCGCCACGGTTTTTGTGTAATTCATCAATGCGATCAAAGGCAGTAGAAAGCGCATCTTTCATTGTAAGAAACTCTTGTTTTTGATTTTGTTGTGAGACATTAAAGAGTGTTTGTTCTGCGGCATCCAGTGTTTTTTCTACGTCATCAGCTTCGCTGTAGCCGAGTTCGCCAATTTTCGTTGATGCGTGGATTAACTTGCGCAGTGTGGACTTCTTTTTGACGACGTTGGCATAGTGGCGGATATTTGATGCGCTTGGTACCATATTTGCCAGTGATGCGAGGTAGGTGGCACCACCAACAGTGTCCAATTCTTTCTTTTCCGTGAGGCGATTGGAAAGTGAAAGGACGTCAATAGGTTCGTTTTTTTCGTAGAGTTCTAAAATAGCACTGTATATAATGCCATGAGTACTTTTGTAGAAGTCTTCCGGATTGATAATATCTGCGATGGCGACAATAGCATCTCTATCCAGCATAAGTGCGCCGAGAACTGATTGTTCTGCATCAAGATTGTGTGGAGGAATGCGTGTTTCGCGTTGTTTTTGTGACATAGGGATATCAGGTGACGAATTCTATTCGTATTATAAACTGCTGCACAGCGACACACAATCAGTGTGCATAAGTAATGGCAATGTTGGGGATGATCTTGTGGAAAACGATGCTAGCGCGTAACCTCGGTACCATGTGGCGTGTCAGAGACACGGAATCCCTTTGCGATAATTGCATCACGTAGTGCATCAGCGCGTGCGAAATCTTTGGCGTTGCGTGCGACATCGCGCTGTTGTGCTAAGGCACGGATGTTTTCCGGTATCGGTGCGGTTTTTTGTGTCAACGTGATGCCAAAAATGGCAGTAATGGTGTGAAGTGCACTTAGAACATCGGTCGGATTGGCAAGCGCGTTAGCGTCCAGTGCCGTGTTGATTTCTGTCAGAAATGCGAATGTTTCCGTGATTGCCTGTGGCGTGTTGAGGTCATCACTCAGTGCTATTGCAATCTTCCGGAGGAAGGTTCCTGTGTCCAGTGTCACCGTATCATCAGTTATCGTGTGTGCCGTCGTGAGGCGTTGTGCGGTTGCCGTGAAGCGCAGGCGATTTTTGCGTGCTTGCGCCAGTGCATCCCAGGTGAAGTTCATCTGTGAGCGGTAGTGTGAGAGAAGGTAGAGCATACGCAGGTCCTCCGGTACGAAGTTGTGTGCGATGATGTCTGCCATGGTGTATGTATTACCTTTACTTTTAGACATTTTGACGCCATCTACCAGCATGTGGCGTGTGTGGAGCCAGTAGTGTACAAATGGTTGTGTTGTCGCACCTTCACTCTGTGCGATTTCTGCTTCATGATGCGGAAAAATGTGATCTTCACCGCCGAGGTGAATATCCAGTGTATTGCCGAGGTAATGCATACTCATGGCGCTACACTCAATATGCCATCCCGGGTAGCCAATACCCCAAGGTGATGGCCACTTCATAATATGCTTCGGTGGTGCAGCGAGCCACAGTGCAAAATCCCACTGATTGCGTTTGTCCGGGTGGCGTTCGCTCAGGCGTGCACCGACCTTGAGATGTTCCAGTGTATTGCCACTAAGTGCGCCATAGTTGGGAAATGTTGTTACATCATAGAAGACATTGCCATTGGCGACGTAGGCATGTCCGTGTGCGATGAGGCGCTCAATCAATGTAATCATTGCGTTAATGTGCTCTGTGGCGCGCGGAAGGTGCTCGTGCTGAAGAAAACCGAGCGCGGTACTATCTTTGTGAAAAATTGCTTCGTAGTGGCGCGCGATTTCTTGCGGTGTCTTGCCTTCGCGTAGTGCTGCAGCTTCCATCTTATCCTGACCACTGTCACCTTGCGCAACATCATCCTCAGTCAAGTGTCCAACATCGGTGATGTTCATTACACTGTGCACGGTGTAGTTGTGGTATCGGAGGACGCGACGCAGGAGATCCGCTGTCATGAACGCTCTATAGTTACCGATATGTGGTGTGTTATAAACTGTCGGACCGCAGGTATACATTGCAACAGTATTTGGTGTTTGCGGTTGAAATGGTTCTTTTTTGTGTGTGCGTGTATTGTAGAGGGAAAGTATCATATTCAAATCCAATTGCGCCATTTGAAGAAGCCGGCAGTAATGAGCACCATCGCTATCATAACACCGATGTGGATAAGGAACCCATATGGGTGATTTTGTAATGGAACGAATGTATTGATGCCAAGAATACTGGCGTAAAGCGTTGCCGGAAGCGTGATGACAGAAACAAGTGTCAGAATACTCATTTTTTCGTTAAGACGATGAGAGAGAAGTGTGTCGTTGGTATCTTCTAAGGATTCGGTTGTTTCTTTGTGGCTTTCTAATATATTCCATATGCGTGTGTTAGTACCGATAAGATCACGAATATAGATATGCAAATTCCGTGGAACAAATCGTTCTTCTTTGTGTATGAGTGATTCAATGATGGAGCGCTGCGGCATCATCGTGCGTCGGAAGTTGAGGATGTCGCGCTTGACGATGGAGATTTCTTCCACCATGCGCTTGGCATCGCCGTGGAAAACGCCGGACTCAATCGCATCAATATTTTTGGTGATGTGTTCCAGACGTGGGAAGCAGGAGTTGAGCATCATGTCCAGGATCGCGTGGAGGAGGTAGGCCGGTCCGGCGCCGACGTGATTTGTCTGCAGTGTGCGGTTCTTGGCAAAGTCATCGAAGAATGTATCCAACTGGTAGATTTCATGTGTGTGTCCTGTGACGATCTGTGTTTCGGTCAGGATGATATCTAATTCTGCGGGGTAAGTTGCGCGTTCCTTCTTGTCAAAAAGCGGAATGTGAATCGCGAGGAAGATGCCGTTGTGATACTGCGTGGCGCGCGCACGTACGGTTGGCGTTGCGAACTCTTCAATCGCTAGTGGGTGGATGTCAATGAGTGTGCTCAGCTGCGTGATGTCAGCCTCTGTCGGCTGATCGATGTCAATCCACGTCAGGTGATCGGTCGTAATCGTTTTGAGTGCCATAATATAACAAACAAGTGATTTAGCAAAGATATCTTTATTCTATCACAAAAATTACGTTTGTGGGGATGTTTTCACATAGATAAAATAGATAAATGTTCTTCTTTTCTTTCGGATTTTTTGTATCAGGTGAAAATAGTATCTAAATGGTACGTAGGCAGTGTATATCATGTTGAACTGCACCGGACAGGTATAAGGAACTTTATTACTGATGCTTTGATATTGTTTGGAGCTTGTGTTATATTATGGCCTAGTGTAAGCACTTATTGTGGCGCAGGGTAGACATATGGGGCGTATAGATCTCCCAAATTTAAATTCGGAGAAAAGTCTCCCAACGCCTTCCTCTAGAGTAATTGGTGGAAGTGGTTTGGTAGATTCTTATGGCAAACCTCTAGAAGATTGCGATGCGGGGATTATTGTTCCGAAGCGAGAGATTGTCATTCCTAAAGAAGTAAGACAAGTGTCGGAGGATAGAGAAAGACTAGCTTCTGAAATAGAAAAGGGGAAAGTTGATATTCGTTCTAATCCTAATGGTAAAGATAAAATAGATTTAGAGAAAATTTTTGATAGCACTGCAGCAGGTTTTAGGTATAGCTTTAATCGGAATCCGATAGCAATATATAGAAAACTTTTTGCGTATGTTGGTTTTGGTGATGCTAATGAATCTATTCAAGAGAATATTAGAACCGGAACTAAGAGAACATCTGATGACGGAGTCATGGAATCAATAGCGATTGAATCCATTGATCAGTCTTTTATTACCATAGAAAAATTTTATAGAAACATATTGGTTTCAGAGCGTTCAGATAAGAGAATGCTTTTCTTTGAGCAACTTTATAATACTTTGCGTTACACAGAATTCGGAAATGCCAATGAGCAACTTATTGTTCCGGAAGAATTTATAGATACAGTTATTATTGACGCTTTAAGTAATGCGGAAGAGTTGAATGAAAAAAAGATAATTCACTCTATTTTGATATATTCTATAAATAGGATTACCCTTCATCAGGCAAAGAATATTTGTCATATTTTGGATAAGCAAAAAGAACTTTCTTCTGACTTGGTGCAGGCAATCTTTGATCGTTTTGAAGACTTGAGATCTGAGTTTTTTTATGTTGAAGATCAATTACTGTTGAAACCTGAAAACTTAAGAGATGTGCCAATAGAAGAACTTATTTCTGATAAGGAAACGTGGTACAAACTCGCCCTCAATGAGGCAGATCCCTATAGGGAGATTCCTCACACAAAACTTGGTCTTGAATTGGAATTTAAATTGCAAGGCGCAGATCAAAGAGTGCACCAGCGCATCAATGAACGTATTGAAACATATCAAGATATTCTTTTTTCAAACGATGGAAAAATCCTGTGGCAAGACCAAGGTGTGGCGGAGATAGCAGTTGGCGGACAAAATGGTTTGGCGATGAGCCGGGACCTTCTGCTTAAAATTGATGGTTTAATTACCGAATTGGAGAAAAGTCCAGAGTTTATTGCATGGGGGTCAACGCATATTCATGTTGACAGTTACAGGGGTATGGATATCGATAATTCGCTGTTCTATTTTAATGATTATAATGGGGATGGTAAAGGATTTGAAACAAAAGAAGTTCCTCTTGCTTCTCCGGGGAGCGTAAATAGATATTCATATATTCTAGAAAGCCAAACGGTAGCAGATCAGATGAGGACGATTGCCTTATTGTATCAGTCGGGTACTGATACCATTACTGCCACCCAAGCCATTAATTACCTTTATGATTTGAGCAGTAAAGGAAAAAATAAGGCGATTGAGAATATGCTCTTGTATGTGGCCAATGACATTGCTCCAGAGGCTATACCTTCCATCCTGCGATTGGGAGCAAAAAATCGTCTGCCTTATTTGAATGAATATGCCTTAGTAGAAAAAATAGACACCCTACCGGGCACTGTGGAGGCCATCACCGCCATTGCTCAGGTGAAAGGTTATGACGCACAGAATCGTCTCGCAGAAGCAATAGGCACCCTACCGGGCACCGTTGACGTCATCACCGCCATTGCTCAGGTGAAAGGTTATGACGCACGAGAACGTCTTTTAAAAAAAATAGAAGGCACCTTCCCGGGCACTGTTGCAATCATCACCGCCATTGCTCAGCTGAAAGATTATGGCGCACAAGAATACCTTGCAGCAAAAATAGATGGCGATGTCAAAGATATCATACAACAATGCATCTCTTCTAACAAGATTAGTCTGGTTGAGAAGATTAAATTACAACTCCTTTTTAACTACAAGTTACCTCTAGCCGGCACTGCGGAGACCATCACCGCTATTGCTCAGGTGGAAGGTTATGACGCACAGAATCGTCTCGCAGAAGCAATAGGCACCCTACCGGGCAC
>CAZGWO010000014.1:0-9390 GCA_964528835.1 uncultured Pseudobdellovibrionaceae bacterium | reverse complement strand
CGCATTGATATGAGTGAGTTTCAGGGACAGCGTGCGTTTAAATTACTTATTGGTGACGAAGAGACCGGTGAACCTGGACGCTTGACGACAGCGGCAAAAGAACATCCTTATGCATTATTACTCTTAGATGAGTTAGAAAAAGCACATCCACGTGCGTTGGATCTATTTTTGCAGATTTTGGATGAAGGGTATGTGACGGATGCGTTTGGTGATCGCATCAACTTTCGCAATATGATCATTATTGCAACATCAAATGCCGGCGCAGTCTTTTTGCGTGATGAACTTGCACGTGGTGTACCGATTGCTTCAATTAAACAACCGTTGATTGACAAGATCGTACATGATGGCATTTATCGTATAGAGTTTATAAATCGTTTTAATGATATTATTCTCTTTCATCCACTTACTAATGATGAGATGGCGCACGTTGTGCAATTGATGTTTGCACGACTTACACAACGTTTAAAGAAGGAAAAGAATGTTACACTAATAATCGATGATGCACTGATCCCTGTTGTGATTGCGAAAGGGTATAATGCAATTTTTGGTGCACGTTCTATTGCGCACTATATTGATGATAAGATTAGCGATATTATTGCGCGCAAGATTATTGCCGGAACAGTTTCGCGTGGTGGTACAGTACGCATTGGTATACAGGATTTGGATGAAAATTAGCGCAAATAGCTTATGTTGCGTGCTTTTTTATGATATAATACAATGAAAGGTGTAAAACATTAATAGTAAGTGTATGTCTGAGAAATATATGAATCGCCTCCTTATGGAGATGGAGCCGATGCGCTCCGGCATGACTGGAAGTCCATTATCGGTAAATGTTGTCGTTGAATGGTTGAAAATGGCCGCTATTGTTGTCGTTGTTGTTCTCATCGGTTTGTTTGTCGCAAAAACACTGGCAAGATTCGCCGGAACAGTTGTGCGACGCGCAAAGATTGATAAAGCTTTCGCAAAACTCGGATGGAGTAAGCAGTTAGAAATGATTGGATTAGCAGTAAAACCAAGTATGGTTGTTGCATGGATTGTCAAATGGTTCATTATCATTGCTGTTTTTTCCGGCATTGTGAACTATCTCGGCGCACAGCAATTGGCGGGATTCCTCAATGATGTGCTGGCATACTTGCCGAATGTTATTATTGCTGTCGTAGTACTCGTTGTTGGTTCACTCATTGCCGGTACAGAGCGAACGGCTGTTGAACGTGTTTTGGGAAATACAAGCAATGTGCAAAACAAAGCACTGGTTGCGTCAGTGCCGTATTATGCGATTATGACGATTACTGTGTTAACAGCACTCAATCACCTCGGTATTGGTGGACATATGATTGAAATTCTTTTTACCGGCGTTGTAATTGCATTGTCACTTGCGCTTGGTTTAGCTTTTGGACTTGGCGGTAAGGAGCATGCTGCGCGTATATTGGATCGTTTGAGCCAAAATGAGTAGTACTATCATTTCAATTAAAAAACCGTAACAATACGTTGCGGTTTTTGATTTGTCCGGATATGATTTTTTTGGTATTGTTAGAGATATGAAGAGAGGTGTTGCAACAACAAGTGTCGGTGTGATTTTTCACGTGCCAATAGTATTTTATACAGTTGTTTATGCTGCAATATTATTCCTTACGGCGCGTTATGCGTTGAGTGATGTCGCATACCTTGCAGTGGCAATTGCTATACTGATGATTTTTAGCGCTCTTGTGGAACGTTCTATCGCGCGACATTTCTTTTTTGCAATTGTTCCGGTTGTACTTTCCATTTCTTCGTTGGCGCTGCTATTTTTTATTGATAGTTCATGGCAACGTTACATTATTATTGGCGTGGTAACGTTGCTGGTATATACCGTTACACTCGGTGTCTATCGCATTAGCAAGTGGTCACATGATGCTGTGGCACGTGGCATGGTAATCGCTGGTGCAACAACGGCAATTTTCTTTTCCTATGCGGCAACATTTGCAATTTACTTAAATTTTATTGTGCCGCAGTGGTTGGTTGGTGTGGTTATTTTTGGTATAACAGCAATTATTTCATGGCAGTATTTTGTCATGATTGCACGTGGTCGTTTTGTCCAAACAATTCTCTATAGTGCTGCATTGAGCATTGTACTGATGGAGGTGGCGATGAGTGCCGTGCTTTGGCCATTTGGCTATTTGACGACGAGCGTTATACTTCTCATGATATACTATATACTGTGGGACCTCGGACAGAGTTTATTTCTGGAACGTCTTTCTAAAACACGCCTTATTGTAAATGTCATCTTTTTTCTGGGAATAGGTTTGATGGTACTTATTAGTGCGCAGTGGCTTCCGGTTGTTTAGTTATATGAAATTATGAAAACTTTTATAAAGATTGTTGTCGGTATTCTCGGTATTGCACTTATCGGTGGTATTGGTGGCCTGTTTCTGATGCAGACACTTGTACCACAATTGGCACTTTATCCGCAAACAAAAGATTGGGCGATTGTAAAGAGATTACAAGAGCATACGACAATTATTGAACGTGCAGAACAGGTGGAGGTGACACAGAATGATTTGGTGCGAGATATTGTGGGGCAGTTGCGCAATAGTATCGTTTTGGTAAAAGATACGCGTGGAACAATTGCGGAACGTTCTGGCATTGTTGTCACGGGTGATGGAATTATTGCTGTTGCCGGCGATGTACGTGGTGTCGATAACGTGCAGGTTTTTCTTACAGATGGTAGTAAATTAACCGCGAAGCATACGGTTTATGATGTTATGACGGGGATAAGTTTTATTACGCTTGATGCGACACGTGATTATACACCGCTATCGTTTGCACGTGCAGAGGATCTTTTTGTTGGACAGTATTTGGTAGATATTGGCGTAGATGAGTCAATTGTTGGCGCTGTTTATGCTTTTGGCACACAAATGCAATCTTTTATTATCGGTAATACTGCAACACCAATGACGGCACAGACATGGGAAGGGTTTATACAAGCACAGACAGCACAACGTCAAGCGGGCAGCATCTTGGTAACAAATCGTGGAGAATTGGCCGGATTGGTGAGTGTGACACGCGATGGCGCTGTACGTATCATGCCGTCATCGGCAGTTACGCATGCATTATGGCGCTTATTACATAAGCGTTCTGCCGTTGTGCCGAATCTTGGTGTGACATATTACGTCGTTACACCAATAACAACAGCTGATAGTGTGCAGAGGAATGGTGTTGTTGTGGAGAACGTTGCGCATGGCAGTCGCGGTGCGATAGCCGGCTTACGTAGGGGTGATCAAATCGTACGCGTAGATGAAGAAAACCTTTCACCGTATCGAACATTACCGGTTTTGTTGGATACGAAGTATGATGCTGCAGAAATTACATTAACTGTTTTGCGCGCTGGAGAAAAGAAACGTATTGTTATCTCACAAGAGAAAAATGCTCATTTGACAGGTACCAAATGAGCGTGATACTCTAGAGTATTGTAGAAATTCAACATTTATAGACTTATGGCAGAAATTAAACCAGATATTGAGACATTTGCACGAATTAAGGTTGTTGGCGTTGGTGGATCCGGTAACAATGCTGTAACGCGAATGATTGAGGAGAAAGTTGCCGGTGTTGAGTTTGTTTCTATCAATACGGATGCACAGGCTTTGCACAATTCAAAAGCATCGGAAAAGATTCACATTGGTAAGAATCTGACGAAGGGTCTTGGTGCCGGCATGAATCCGGAAGTGGGGCGTCAGGCTGCGGAAGAGAATCGTGATGAAATTCAAGATGTTCTCAAAGGCGCTGATATGGTATTCATTACATGCGGCATGGGCGGTGGTACGGGAAGTGGCGCTGCACCGATTGTTGCTGAAGTGGCGAAGGAGTCCGGCGCGTTGACAATTGCCGTTGTGACGAAACCGTTTATGTTTGAAGGTATGCAACGTAAACGTATCGCGGATGAAGCAATCGAGAATATGCGCGAGCGTGTTGACACACTTATCGCCATTCCAAATGATAAACTGCTCAATATTATTGATCGTAAGACATCGCTTATTAGCGCATTTAAAATTGTTGATGATGTATTGCGTCAGGGTGTGCAAGGAATTTCCGATTTGATTACAAAGCCGGGCATTGTGAATGTTGACTTTGCTGATGTGCGTGCAGTGATGGCGGATAGTGGTAGCGCACTGATGGGTATTGGTGTCGCAACGGGCGAGGAACGTGCCGCTGAGGCTGCACGTGCCGCAATTAATTCACCATTACTGGAACTTTCTATTGATGGCGCGCGTGGCGTACTCTTTAATGTGAGCGGTGGCAGTGACTTGACGATGATGGAAATCTCTGAGGCTGCTAATATCATTACGGAGTCAATTGATGAAGATGCACGTGTAATTTTTGGTGCTGTAAGTGATGATGCTGTACGTAAAGGTGAGATTCGGATTACAGTAGTGGCAACAGGATTTGATAATTATACAACAGAAGATTCAACGGAACAAAAATTATCGCGTATTGCATTGCAACAAATGCGAAGTGATGTCACATCAAAAACGACGCAAAGTCGTATACGAACACAACATGAATCATCGAGCTCGCAAACGGATTATGATGCATCATCATCACACATGGTGCAACAAGACGATACTCTTGTACAAAAAAAAGAAAAAGATATACAGGCGTCGAAGAGTACAGAGAGTGCATTTCAACATCATACGGTTACGGCGCAACATGGTAATCAAGATGCAACGCATGATCACAGTCATGATCATGTACAGACAGATAATGATGACAGTTCAAATGCGCCACTTTTGCAACGCATGACTTTTCCGCGTCGTAAGAAGTCCATGGAGCCCGAGATCATCCTTGATGAGCGCGTTGAGGATGTGCCAACGCCAAAGAATGATGTTGCGATGGATGACGACGAATTTGAAATTCCGGCATTTATCCGGCGTAAGTTGAAAAAGTAATATTATTGTTTACGCCACTCACATGAGTGGCTTTTTTATAGAGTTTGTAATAGTATATGCGCATCATTGCTTCTGTTATTGCACGTGCTCGGACATCTTCCGTAGAGGATTGTGGTAATGGCATGTATAAGATACGGGTTTCTGCGCCACCGGAACATGGGAAAGCAAATCGTGCAGTGTGTAAAATCTTGGCAGCGTATTTTAACGTTCCTGTGCGTAATGTACGAATTGTTGTCGGCGCAACGGCACGCAAAAAGATGATTGATATTGATGGTGCTGATCATGTTGCGACATAAGGTCTTTATTAGTGGTACAGGTGCTCTCTTTGTTGGAATTGCAACAGCAGTTTTTATGCCGATGGTAGCGTGGTTTGTTTTCGGCATTGCAACAATCATGGTACTTTTTGGCGTACTTGGTGTCGCGCGTATGCGTAGTGTGCTGATTGCTATCGTGGTGATTGTCTGTAGCGCGATTGGTATTGTATGTGGGAAGAATGCTGTTATGTGGGCGCATGCACCGTATGATAATGCCGATAATACGGTGCAAATTATCGGTATTGTACTGCAAGATCCGGTGCAGAAGACATTCCAACAGCAAACGATTCTTGCTGTGCGTTCATGTACCATGGAAAATGGTGCTACTTGTGCTATTGATCGCTTGCTTTTGCGAACGCAACGTTATGCGGAAGGCTTGTCAATGCGTAGAAGTGTGCGCGTTACGTGTGTACTCACGCCGATAGAGAATTTTTCGAAGACTTTTGACTACGTGATGTACCTCGCTGCGAAAGGTGTGCGCTATGCATGTGATGCAGAAGATGTTGTAATAGCAAAAGAAACGGGTATCTATGACCAGGCATATCGTGTACTTGCTGATTTGCGTATGCGTATGGAGTCAATAATTATGCGCAATGTCGTGCAACCACAAGGAGCGCTTGCTGCAGGATTGCTTTTTGGTGGCGATGAGCGCTTGAGTCAATCGTGGCAAGATAAGTTCTCCGCAACGGGATTAACGCATATTGTGGCGGTCAGTGGGTATAATGTTACAGTTATTGCACATGCGCTCATTCTCTTTGGAATTTTCATTGGTCTTTGGCGTAAACATGCAACATGGTTTGCAATTGGTGGCGTAATACTATTCGTTGCGATGATTGGTGCACCTGCGGCAGCTGTACGTGCCGGCATTATGGGTGTGATAGTATTATTCTTACTCGCAAGTGGGCGTATGGGGTCTGCGCTACCGGTATTATTTTTAACGGGGACGATAATGGCAACAATTAACCCGCTTATTGTACGTTATGATATTGGTTTTCAGTTATCATTTCTTGCGACACTTGGCATTATCATTGTTTATCCGGTTGTAGAGCGTTTTGTACGACAGCGCAATCATACACTTGGTATTGTGGAGATTATTTTGGTAACAGTAAGTGCACAGGTTTTTGTTGTACCGGTGATCGCATATCATTTTCAGACATTTGCACCGTATTCTTTGCTTGCAAATATTCTCGTATTGCCATTGATTCCTATTGTTATGGCTGTAACAGTGGTAATGGTTATTGGTGGTTTTATGAGTACATGGTTTGCAATGTGGAGTGGCTGGGTTGTTTCAATTCTACTGTCATGGGTATTTATTATCGTGGATTTTTTTGCAAAAGCACCCTATGCAAGCCTTCATGTAGAACGATTTTCATTATGGTGGATTGCTGCATGGTATGGCATTGTTGGTGGTATACTGGTGTATGGACGTAAACACGTTATACGTTGTAATCATCGGTAATTATGCGAACATTTTTTATCGTTTTCTGTGTAAGCGCGATTGTGTTGATCGGAAGTCTTACCGTTACGGTACTGACACTTGGGCGTGATAACCAAACGCATGTGATTTTTTTGGATGTTGGGCAGGGTGATGGTATTTTGATCACGCGCGGATCATGGCAGGTATTGATTGATGGTGGTGCGAGTGGGCGTGTTTTACTGGAAAAACTTGGGCGTTATATGCCGTTTTGGGATCGACGGATTGATGTTGTTATCGCAACGCATCCGGATGCGGATCATATCGCGGCACAGATTGATGTTTTTGCGCGATACGATGTTGGTGCTGTGATTACGACATTGGCGTTTAAGAAATCGCGCATTGCAACGGCGTGGCATAGCGCACTGATACGAAGTCGTGCACCAACGTTTCTTGCAAACGAGAAAATTGCCATCCATATGAAGGAAGGTGATGACCGCTCTGGTGTGTTGCGTGTGCTGTTTCCACGTACAGCAACAAATGTACGTGCAATTAAGGATGTTAATGATACAAGTATCGTAACCTATCTTACGGTCGGGCAAACAACTTTTTTAATGATGGGGGATCTTTCGCAGAAACAGGAGGCTAACATTGCTACTGTGCCGGTCAGTGTTTTGAAGGCTGGACACCATGGATCAAAAACGTCCAGTGGTGAATCGTTTATTGCACGCATGAAACCGCAGGAAGCAATTATTTCCGTTGGCGCAAAGAATCGCTATGGACATCCGGCACAAGAAGTTCTTGCACGTCTTCGTAGGCATGGTGCATATATACGCAGAACGGATAAAAGCGGTGATATCATTTATGATTGTCATTTTACAAAAGAAGATAGTTGTCGCTATAGAATACATTAATGTAATATGATTTTTTCATGCTTGACAACGTGCTGAGTAGTGCTATTATGAACAAGTACTTTGTGGTTTTTATGTATAGATATAGAGTGTACGTGTAGGAGTTGACAAGAAAAAATATTTTGCTACAATAGTGTGTAGTTCCAGTGATGAATTCACGTTCTTGTGTGCCATCCAGGATGACATATAAGAATGTGTTTTTATTCGGAAGAGTATAAACACAGAGAACCTTGAAAATTTCATATACGTTTTATTCAAGAGAGAATCATAACCTTTTGAGGTTAGTCTTGAAACGAGAGTTAGGACATATTCTTTTCGCATTCTTCGTAAGGAGACATGCAGGCTCTGCGCTATTCTTCGGAATACGTGGTTTCTCACCAAGCGATGGGAGGCATTCCGCGTATCTGCGGAAAGAGCATTCGCGTATCTGTAGACATCATGTCTGTGCATCTGTGGAAGCGAGCAATGCACCATGTACAGTCGCTTATATATGAGAGTTTGATCCTGGCTCAGGATGAACGCTGGCGGCGTGGATAAGGCATGCAAGTCGAACGAAGCTTCCTCTGCTTGCAGAGGAATGACTGAGTGGCAAACGGGCTAGTAACGCGTGAGAACGTACCCCAAAGTCGTGAATAAACGGGAGAAATCCCGCCTAATACACGATGTGCTCTACGGAGTAAAGATTTATCGCTTTGGGAGCGGCTCGCGTCCTATCAGCTAGTTGGTGCGGTAATGGCGTACCAAGGCTATGACGGGTAGGGGGTGTGAGAGCATGACCCCCAGCATTGGCACTGAGACACTGGCCAAACACCTACGGGTGGCTGCAGTCGAGAATATTTCACAATGGACGAAAGTCTGATGAAGCGACGCTGCGTGCAGGATGAAGGCCTTAGGGTTGTAAACTGCTTTTATCAAGGAACAAGCCATGTCCTTCGGGTCATGGTTGAGCGTACTTGTTGAATAAGGGGTTACGAACTCTGTGCCAGCAGTAGCGGTAATACAGAGACCTCAAGTGTTATCCGGATTTATTGGGCGTAAAGCGTGTGCAGGCGGATTGATTAGTCGTATGTTAAAACGTCGGGCTCAACCCGACGCCCGCGTACGAAACGGTCAGTCTAGAGATAGTGAGAGATCACTGGAACTCATGGTGTAGTAGTGAAATGCGTTGATATCATAAGGAACACCAAAGGCGAAGGCATTTGATTGGCACTGTTCTGACGCTCAGACACGAAAGCGTGGGTAGCGAATGGGATTAGATACCCCAGTAGTCCACGCCGTAAACGATGCATACTAGGCATGTGCCGGGCGACCCGGTGCGTGTCGTAGCTAACGCGTTAAGTATGCCGCCTGGGAAGTACGGTCGCAAGGCTAAAACTCAAAGGAATAGACGGGGACCCGCACAAGCGGTGGATCATGTGGTTTAATTCGATGCAACGCGAGACACCTCACCCAGACTAGAAACTTGGCTGCACGCTCCAGAGATGGAGAAGCCTTCGAGGGTGCTAAGCAGGTGCTGCATGGTTGTCGTCAGCTCGTGCCGTAAGGTGTTCCCTTAAGTGGGGTAACGAGCGCAACCCTCATCGTATGTTATACATGTCATACGAGACTGCCCCCGCAAAAGTTTTGGAACGAAAGTTCAAAGATTTTTGCGGGGGAGGAAGGAGAGGATGACGTCAAATCAGCATGGCCCTTGACGTCTGGGGCTACACACATGATACAATGGGTGCTACAATGGGTCGCGACACCGCGAGGTGAAGCTAATCTCTAAAAGCATCCTCAGTTCGGATTGGAGTCTGCAACTCGACTCCATGAAGTCGGAATCGCTAGTA
>CAZGWO010000013.1:0-9941 GCA_964528835.1 uncultured Pseudobdellovibrionaceae bacterium | reverse complement strand
TTAACCATATACACACGATCAAGCTGTACCGGTGCATCAGTATACGCTTGAGAACGTCCCATCCAATAACTAAATACCACAAGAACAATGAGCAAAGCCGTCACAAAAATATAGTTAATAACGCGCTGGAGACGTGTTGTGCGCTGTGTTGTAGTAGGAAAATCTGTCATGAACATGAAAAAGAATACTAAATTACCAAGCAATCTGTGCACGATCCGCACAAGGACTTTTCGTACCTCTATACTTCATAAAGTACTTTACGGCACTTGCAATATGTATCCACGTTAAACGATTGAAGAACAATGAACGCCAAAATCCACCCGTTGCACTACCCTTCCCATAGTAATGATACATTGTTATAGCAGGATGATAAACTACAGGATAACCTTTTTCCCAAAAACGACGACACCAATCAACGTCCTCCATGTACATAAAAAATCGCGGATCCATACTGCCAACATCACGCACTTTTGTCCGCTGTACCATTAAAGCACTCCCCATTACCCAATCCACAGCGCGTGGTGCACGACGATCGTAATCACGCATCTCAAAGTGCGCTAAGTGTCGCCGCGCAAACGCAAAACGTCCCAACGGTGTCCGTCGATATATAACAGTCAAAGGACGATAAAATCGAAAATACGTCGGAATAATCTTGCCATTAAAAAGTTTTTGCGCCGGCACAAGTATGCCAATTTTTGGGTGTGCATCAAAATATGCACAAAGATCATGCAATGTATTTTCCTCTATAATTGTGTCCGAATTGATAAAGAAAATATACTTCCCCTGTGCCACCGCAAGACATTTGTTAATCATCGCACCAAAACCAATATTCTTGGCATCCGGCAAGAACTGTACATCAGGAAACTCTTGGCGCATTAAATCTCGCGTATCATCCTGCGTCGCACTATCAGCAACAATCAACTCGCCATCCATATCGGTGAGTGCTTTCTGTGCCGACATAATACAAAGACGCAACATATGTACATTACGATAACTATTGATTGCTACCGTTATACGTGGCTGCGATGTTGCTGTGCGATACTGTTGTGGCATAGAATCTTAATTAGCGACTATCTTCATAAACATCTCATGGATACGATCATAATTATCGCCACGCGGACGCAAAATGTATGCTGCGCCATTTTTGCCGGCACCCTTTGGCACATAAAGCAATCCTTTTGGTGAACTATCTAGTACACGCTGTTCCACAACATGCGGAAATCCCTTCTCCGTATAAAAGTCAAAGAAGCGATGCATTTCCCATAACTGCATATCTGTTTGTATATTGTCTCCAAGCGCCGTCAAAAAAGCGTTAAGATTTGCAAAATTTGTCAGCGTACCAACGCTCAAAGCTTTCTTTTGAAATGCGTAGAGAATTTCGTGCTGACGCCGTGCACGATCAAAGTCACTACTTGTAACACGTGCACGAGCATAACACAACGCTTGTGCACCATTGAGTGTCACATTGCCCGCCGGCACTTTAAAAATACCACCACATTCTTCATTTTTATTATAACACTTCGGATACTTCGCAACAATCTTTCCCTTTTCATTTCGTTTAATATCAAAGTGACCGCTCGGCACAACAAACACGCCACCGTTATCCCCATCACATACACGTTCTTCATGAAATTGTAACGGTTCAATGAATGGCGTATCTCGCACAATAGAGATACCGTCAACAGCATCAATCATTTGCGCAAACCCGGCAAAGTTAATGCGTACAGCATAGTGTATTGGCTGTCCCGTTACTTCTGACAATACTGCCTTAATCGCTGCAAGACCACCTCCCGGTTTACGTTGCTCACCATCATAGTATATCTTATTAATTCGCTCACCGTCAGCATTAATTGCCAAATCGCGTGGAATGGATACCATCGTCATTGCATTACGACTGGGGATATAACTTACAACAATAATCGTATCTGTCAGAAGACCACCACCTTCAACACCTCTCCCTCGCATACCCAAGAGAACAATGTTAATCCGATCATCCTCCTCACCGGCAAGTATATTCTTATTCTTTAGCGGTAAAGCATCTACCAATGACCCCAAAACATTAGCATTGGTTGAAATTTTTTCAACAATAGAGCTGGTTCGCCACAATATAACCCCAGCAACCATACCAACCACAACAACAATAAGAATAATGATTTTCTTCATAATAGATAAATACGTCTATAAATTATTTTTTTCTAGAATCGTATGTAATGCTGTTGCGGCGCGTACCCATGAAAACTGTGCAACACGCGCCATGCCAGCACGCACAAAACGGTCACGACATAATTCATCACACATAATCATAGTATAAATGGCATTGGCAAAAGTATCAAGGTTTTGCGCATCTGCATACAATGCGGCATCACCGGCAATTTCTCGGAAAACTACCAGATCATTTGCTAATACCAATGTTCCCTGACTCATTGCTTCAAGAAGCGGCAATCCAAATCCCTCATAAAGTGATGGAAAAACAAATAAATCCGCAGCAGCATATACTGCCGGCAAATCCGCAGCATCAATAAATCCTGTGAAAATTATTCGCTCTGCAAGTTGTGGATACTGCGCAATTGTAGCACTAATTGCTTTATCAAAATGATAGCCTTTTCGTCCGGAAAGCACGAGGTTTACATGTGGTAACCTGTCAGCATATTGTGCAAATGCCGCAACCAAGAATGGTATATTTTTGCGTGGTTGCATTGTACCAAGTGAAAAGATAAAATGTTTCGGCAAGTGATACTTCTTACGTACATGTGTGATATTGCGTTTTGATGCCTTCGTTTCAAAATGCGACGGTACAGCATTGTAAACACACACAACTTTCTCCGCCGGCACGTGGTAATATCGCAAAATCTCCGCTCTTGTAAATTCTGATATTGCAATGATACAATCTGCACGACACAATGACCATGGAATAAGTATGTAAAGAAAAAAGCGATCTTTCCAACTAATATAGTGCGGAAGCGCGGCAAATGATACGTCATGAATATGCGTCAAAATACGTACAGAACGTGGTAAAAAAAATGGTACAATGTACTCCGTATGGAAAACATCTGGCCGTACCGCACGTGCCCAGCGCCAAACAGACCACGCTGCCCACATAAATTTATTTCTTGCGTTCAATGATACGACACTCACATTCTTTTTATCTACAAGTGCCAACTTTTCACGGATCTGCGCATGCACCTCCGCATCATCCGTATCCGTCAGAAGAATGTACTCATTTTTACGATCCAATTGCAAGAGATGTCGTACCAATTCTTGCACAACAATTTCACTACCTGTTTTATGTCGTCCAATATTCCGAACATCAATTGCAATCTTCATAATTCTCTATATTTATGATCAATATTACTATCTAAGTATAAGAACTCAGTATTACGATCACTTGACAGGTATTTAAATATCAGTTAATATATCAATACATTCAGTCAGCTGCCGGCCCCGGCCATTGGCCCCCTTATAAGCAAAGCTTAGAGGGGGTCCTTTTTAATTTTGCGACTGTATCGCTACAATAGACTGTTCAAAAACTTCCGCACCATGATCCCAAGAAAATACCGTCGCACGCTGTCGCAACGCCGTACCGACACGATGACGCAACGATGTATTCTCTACGGCGTGCACCAGTGCACGCGCTAATCCATGTGCAGAAATCTCAGTGGCATATATTCCGTCTTCTCCCAATAACATACGATTGTTTTCCTTATCAAAACACACAACCGGCAAACCGGCACCCATGTACTGTAAAATTTTCCCACTCGCCTGCTGTACGGCAGTATCTTTCGGATCTACACCGATATCTGCCATCTGCAAGATGATCGGTAAATCTTTATACGGCAATGGTGCAATGATATGAACACGTTGCATAATATTATTTTTCGCAACAAATGCATCTACGTGCTCACGTGGAAAGCCGGCAAGAATAATGTGTACGTGCTGACACTGCCTCAAAACAAGCGGAATAGCCTCCAATAGATAACGCAAACCTTTATTTGCAACCATGGCACCTGTATAAACAATCACTACTGCATCCGGTGCAATACCATAGCGCGCACGCAGAAAGCGTCGCTCTTCTTCCGTCTGTGCAGGCTCATAATAAGATAAGTCAACGCCATCAAGCTGGACAACAACCGTACCATCCCGTACTTCCTCCAACGCTTTCTTATTTTCTAACGAACTAGTAACCATAATATCACCACGATTGTCAACCCACCGCTCCAGTATCGTAAAAATGTGCTTTATGAGCGGATGCGTCAAATACCCATGCGATGCCATCTCATTCACAAGTGATCCATGCATATCGGCAACAAGTATTATTTTACGCCAAAACAATATCTTTTGCACACACCAACCGATCAACACACCTTCATGAAGATGTGCGTGCAACACATCCGGTCGTTCACGCAACGCAAGAAACAGTACCTTGCGCAAGAGAAGAATATCAAGAAGAATTTTTTGCCAATCCGGACCGGCTTCCAATTTCTTATACCAAAAGAGCCACCGATGAATTCGTCGCACTGTAATCTTTTTGGATACAATATCACGTAGCGTTGCGCCAATGTGATATGTTGCAATCGTAACAGCATGCCCACGTCGCACCTGTGCACGCGCTTCTTCCAAAATACGAATATGCGTACCTCTATCGGCAAAAAACGGTGTTGGCGCAATAGTAAGAATTTTCATAAAAAATGCATCAGAGTTAATGTCGCCGCAAGATTGTACTTACGATCAGCGGTGCAACCATCCACAAAAACTGTGCCGGCGCAACAGTAAAAAAACGCAGAACCTCTTGCGAAAAAAATGGCACCGCTACACCAACACGCATGAGGAATGGCAAAATAATACTCAACGCCATACCGCCGACAGCAACGCTAAAAAACATAAATTGCCATGAAATATACCGTCGTTGCCATCTTTGTGTGCCATGCACAAGAAACGGCAACACTATACTAATACTAGTCAGTGTGGCAATAAATATCAATAATGCCTGCGATGTGCTACTGATCCACTCTTGTGGTATTGCGCCAAATACTGCCACTGTACCATAGAGTGCAAGAACACAATACACCATATAGTGTTGACGACGCACCACTACAAGGACAACACCAACAGCTCCACAAACTGCGATAATACCACTTAGCATGATAATTGTTCCTAGCTCCATAATAAACCCGTGCCGATTATTGTAAAATGCGCTACACTATATTATAGAGTATATCACAATGATTAAAATTCTATGCATTCTTACTACAACAACACAGGACGCCGCATCTTCTTTTGGTCACTTGTTGTATTCTATATCACGATTATCGGCATACTTATTCCCTTCGCCTTTGGTTATCATTTTAGTTTTGAACGTGGCGTCTTTATCTATGCCGGATCCGTTACCATTAAAACCAATCCTCGCGATGTACATATCATGATTGACAATAAACCAGTCAAGAATGCTACATACATCAATAATACTTATAACATCAATAATATAACACCCGGTAATCACATACTCACGATCACACACAACGACTTCCAACCATTCACAAAAAAAATTACCGTATCCAGCGGTGTTAGTACAGAATTCTGGAACGTGATCCTTCCACGTACCAACTACCAGCGCACTGTCATTAACAATGCTCTGCCATCAACGGCATTTTACCACACGCCGGATATGACACTTTTTGCGACACCATTTATCAAAAATGGCGCACTTACTCTCACAATTACAGACATCACTGCAAAAGACCATCCCACGCAAAAAACATTCACACTTGCAACGCGCATGTCTGTTGCACTTGATACCGCTCAAAACTTAGAATGGTCACGCAATACACAAATGCTTATCATTCCCATCATATATACAAAACCTACAGCAAAACAATCTTCCAGTGATGCACTCATCGTTGCGACTGATAACACATATCAAACATCCCTGCGCGATATTTTCCCCGATGCGCAACACATCAAATCTGTTCGCTGGAATCCGCATAAAGACAACACACTCTATGCACAAATTGACAATACACTTGTAGAAATTACACTTCCACAGAATAAACGCGAAGATGTTCGTACGAAACTCATTGCAAATGACGTACGTACCTATACAATTGCCAATGACGCACTTTACTATCTTGCGGTGCAAACAGGCATCGTTCACCGCATTACAAAAAATACCGCAGAATCCTATCAAATCACAACAACACCAACAACTATTACTGATACAAATGTTACACTTACCGTCTATGACGACAATTCTTTAGTAATCCGTGGGAACGAGAGCAATGTTCTGGAAATCTTCAATCATGCATTCGCACAAGAACCACTACGGCGCATCAATGTTCGTGGCACACACTTTTCCGATGACGGCAAAAAACTTCTCTACTGGAGCGACCGAGAAATCTCCATTCTCTTTCTTCATCAATGGAACGTACAACCACTACGCAATGCTGGCGATGATACAACAATCGCACGCTTCAGTACACCAATAGCTAACGTGCAATGGGCACGCGACTATGAACACGTGCTCTACACTGTAGATAACACAGTCAAACTAACAAGCCTGGATGAACGTGGTGGACGCATAACATATTCACTGTTAAAGGGATACGATAATGATATTACACTTATGCGCGCGGACAACGATCATCGCCGCCTCTATATTACAGAAAAAAATGTAGATAACACGTCACTCTTTTTCATCAACTTTCCTGAAAAAAATGGTTTCTTCTAAACGCGACGCAAACCCGCCATCATACCAAGAAAAACCCATATAAAACCAAGAAGAATACCGGCATTAAATAGATTTGGAACAATAAACGCTATAGTGCCGATAATGGCAAAGTATGCGTAAATGTGCAAACTATTTTGCGCGTCAATCGCCACTATTCCGCGTATCCCACGCCAAAAAACACTACAAAGCAAGACTATAAAAGCACAAAAGCCAAGTGCACCAGTATTAACCAATACTTCTAGGAAAACATTACTCGCATTGAGGCGTGTGCCATTCGCATCATAACCAAGATCGGTTTGTCCCCACCCGCTACCAAATATGCTTTTTTGCCAACTGCGTTGTATTAACAGTGTCACAACCTTCGCATAAATAATTCTGCGCACGCCATGTGATGGATCCGGACGCATGACCTGTGTAATCGTAAAACCTTCATCACGTCGCTGTACAATTTCCTCTAGTGCAATATGGCGACATCCAAATGTTGCCAACTGCCTCACATTATCAATTTGTCCACGTTGCGTAAGCGCTGTAGCAGCATCAGCACTACGACATGCTACCGTAATCATTTGCATACCATTGCCGACACTACGCACACGATCACCAATATTAAATGTTGTAAATGAAAATACGGTAACAATAACCAATGCACCAACTATACCAACAATAATACCGGCACCATGCCATAACATGCCACGCCAGTCTCTACGTAGGAGAAAACATGCTATAAAAAATACAGTCGTTACACATACCCCAATCCACGCACTACGCGCTACCGTCACAATAAGCGCGCTATAAACCAAAAATAGCAACCCCCACAACAGTATGCTATAGAATATTACCTGTCGTTTATTATAAATAGCAGTGCCATAACGCAATAACCGTACAGCATGGAGCGCGCCATAAATCAATGCACTAACAAAAACCAGGAAAACACCAAACCAATCTGGTTCAGCAAATGTTGCATTGGGACGCGCTACCATCGTTGCAACGATGCCACTATGTACAAACTGCCAACTCTGCCACATGCCATAGAGCACCACTACACTGCTACTTGTAAAGAAAAATAATAGCGGTAATCGTGCCGCCATAGGACCACGCACAAAATAACGCGCAAGAAAATACCACGCTACAAACGAACTAACGATACCGGCTTGTATGAATGCCTCATCATAGTGATTTGCAAATATAGCCGCAACAAAACCACCTATTGCAAAAATAATGACGGCACTATCCCACCAACGCCACCGAAAAACACGACGTGTACTACGTCCGGTAACTGCACGCACAATGAGCGCAAGAATGAGCACACTACCAAGAAGTTGATATGGACGCACATCAATACCAGCTACAACTGGTACAGCAACTGCTTCAAGTGGTAACATGCCAACAAAAAATAAAAATGCCCACCATGGACGGTAAAGCGCAAAGAAAAACAGCAATACTGTAAGGAATACAAGCACGCTGCCCCGCATCGCCATTACAATACCCGTATGCCACAATACAACCAAAAGCGTTACAATAAAAGTGTTCACTACTAGAAGCAACACGTTCATGGAAATCGTAATCCTCTGTACAAAATGCGTAATATACTGATCAATCATCACGACTTTATCAGAAACTTATACCTCTTCAGTATACCATTTTCGTATCATCATTGCGAGAGATATATAAAACGGATGCAGTAATCACGATGCTTGCCATTAAAAATACTTAAAGTCAATTCAAATGCAATACAACATTCCCTGCAATATATTTCTCGCAATAAAACCATATTCAGTACGCGATAAATAGTATATCTACTACACAATTCAACGACTTGTATCCGTAATTATGCCTCGTACAAATGTTTCCCACGAAAAATGCTGCGCACGTTCCAATCCACGCATGTGCAATGTTTTACGAATATTCTTATCAAGTAGAACTTTGCGCATACTTCGTGCAATGTCATCACTGTCATACGGATCACAATAAGCGACTGCATTACCACCAACTTCCGGTAGAGATGACGCCATACTTGCCACAACTGGCACACCTATACTCATCGCTTCAAGAACCGGTAAGCCAAATCCTTCGTATAATGACGGATACACAAATATCTCCGCTTGTGCGTAGAGTGCCGGCAGATCCTCCTGCGGCACAAAGCCTAGTACATGCACGCTTTGCGTCAGGTTAAGTTTTTTTGTTAGCGCCACAACATCCGTAATCAACGGAGCAAGATGTGGTAGCAACTTTCCGGAAATGACCAGTGATGGCACAGGTTGTGACATGTCGCCATCATGATACCACGCACGTAATCGTTTATACGCCTGCAATAATCGCTCCGTATTCTTACGTATATCCATACCTCCACCAAAATAGATATATCCTGCCGTTATACCATATTTTTTACGTACGGCAGCATGGTGTTGTCTATGTCCATGCGTATCATAACGTTTAAACATCGGATCACAATCAATATAACGTACCACGATTCGTTTCTGTGCAATGCCAAGTTTTTGTATAAGATCTTTTTCTGTTTGCCGTGATATTGCAATAATCTTGTCGACACGCATAATTGCCCGCTCAGAGAGCCATTGATAGAAATGTTTTCGCACATTATTCATATATTGTGGAAACATGCGCGGAATAAGGTCATGTACCACCATTATATGTCGCAAATTACGCAAAATCGTTGGACACTGATACAGTGAAAGAAATGTATCACACTTATCTCTTGCTACAGACCGTGGTAAAATCCACCATTCCCACAAAATTTTTCGCACAAGATCATCCCGCTTGTATATCGATGGAAGAACACGTTTTACAAAACGTGCACGCATTGTCGGCGTCATATGATTTAAGGCATCAATATCAAAATCTTCTTCTGCATAAAGAATGAATTCTGTATCATCTGACACAGCACCAGATTCCACCTGTCGTACCAATTCTGCAAACACATGATAGGTTACTTCACCAATACCAGTCCCACGTTTACGCAAAAATGAAACATTAATACCTAATTTCATAAAATCATAACCTAGATAGTATTAACTGCTAATGCTTTCAGTATACCATTTTCTTCCCACCACCGCGAACAACAAACCTGTTTACAATCTCTTGATTGCGAGTTGGTAAAGCACGCACAACAACGAATGACTCACCTGCACTATAAGGCAACTTCAGGTTCAATGACTGCGCCAGAATTGCAACGTTGCACAAACACCATCAAACGTAATTGTCG
>CAZGWO010000012.1:0-10070 GCA_964528835.1 uncultured Pseudobdellovibrionaceae bacterium | reverse complement strand
GGTTTTTTGGCGTACTCTGCACATACCACACAACACCGCCGATGATGACGGTAAGAGTTAGTGCGGTGATGGTGAGGAGTTTTTTCATAAATTACATAAAACTATATTGGTCATAATATAGAACATACGACATATCGTACATCAATTGCTATAAAAATATGCTATAAGAGTAAATCTTTACCTATAACCTATGTATATATAGTAACATGTAGAGATAACACACAAAATAACACGTCTATATCTAGATTTCACAAAGTACAGCGTATTCTATATAATATGCAGTAATATTATATACATCCTTCTCATTCTTTGACATGTTGTATGAGCAGTGCTACACTTGCGTGATATTCTCAACGCGGAACAATGTCAACAAAACCAACAACACGCCCTCTCATCCTCCTCACGCCAACACCAACACTGGATGCGCTAGCTGCAACATATGCATTGGCACAGTTCTTTATAGAGCACAATGCAACACCATCAATCGTTTGTCGCAATGTCGCAACTATTGATACATCATTTCTCGTTGCGCCAACAGAAATTACACCAACTATTACAGGATTGCAGGACTTTATTATCCAGTTTGATACTACACATAATACAATTCGCGATGTTACCGTAAAGCGCACAGATACCGATGTGCAAATTACCGTTACGCCAACACAAGACTTTATTGATCCGCGTGATTTCTCATTTGCACCATCACAAATACACTATGATGCCGTATTCATCATCGGTAAAACAACAATAGCAGATACTCAAACCGCACAACAAGACCAAATAGAACTTCTTGCCTCATTACCACAACAATCCTTCGTTGCTACCAAGGAATCACCCATTCTTAGTATGCAACTCTATACATTACTCACGCGGATGGATCATGGTACAATCTCCGGTACCATTGCGCAAAATCTCCTTACGGGCATCGTCGCTTCTACAGACGGCCTTCGCAGTGAGCGTGCTAATGCCACCGTCTTTCATACTTGTAGCGCTCTGATGCGCAATGGCGCAGACCTTCAATCAATCATGACACACCTTTACAAAACAGTTTCTTTTACATTTCTTCACCTCTGGGGCGGACTCTTGGAAAAACTATCAATCTCTCCATCAGGACATCTTGCCAGTGCAATCATTGAACCACTTTACGGCGCTGATCATGAGATGCTTGCGCACCTTCTAACGCGTACAGCCCAATTCCTACCAAATATCACACTTCTTGCTGCCTTCTGGCATGACGAACACACTACGACTCGCGGTATGATTTTGCCAACACAAGAACATGTTGCACTGAAAATTCCTTCATTTTTTACAACTGTACATAATGTCAATACGTGCGTTGTTGTTACTACACAACAAACACCTGAGACAATTCTTCATCAATTAGACACTCTATTCGAAGAACATAAAAAATAGTGCTATACTAGAGAAAAATAGAACACTTTTCTTATGGCACACATCTCATCATCTCTCGGCACCGGCAATCGCCTTACCATGCGCCCAAAACAAGTTCAGCGCACAATCAGTAAATTGCGCCATAAATCTGAAGAGGAACAAGCGGCAACACGTGCCAAAGAAATCGGACTTCCTTACATTGACCTTAACCTTATGCCCGTTGATGATGCTGTCGTGCGCCTCTTTACGCAAAATGATGCACGTCTCTATGGTGTTGTACCATTCCATAAATCTGGTCGCACCATTCGTATTGCCGTTCTTGATCCTGAAAATGAAAAAACAAAATCCTTCATCGCGGAACAAGAAAAAGAGCACCACTGGCACGCTTCCCTTTACGTTGCATCACTCTCATCACTCACAAAAGCTTGGCGCGCATATCAAAAACCTCTCTTGGAGAGTATTGATGCGCTTAACCTTTCTATTGACACAGATACTCTCTCTACATCAACACATGCATTAGAAAATCTCCGTGAACTTGTAAACAATGACGAAGACCTCTCCGTAACACAGGTCATGCAAATTATCTTTGCTGGTGGCGTTGCGCTTGACGCCAGCGACATTCATATTGAACCGGAAGAGGATCGTTTGCGCCTACGCTACCGCATTGACGGCATTCTTCACGATGTCGGTGACGTGCCGCAACGTATGTACAACAGCATCATCAACCGCATCAAAGTCATGGGTAACATGAAGGTCAATATCCGCAATATCGCACAAGACGGACGTCTCTCCATTGACCTCAAAGACCAAGGAAAAGTTGATGTACGCATTAGTACCATTCCCGGCAATTATGGTGAGAGCGTTGTGATGCGCCTCCTTGTTAAAACGGGCGTGTTCCTTAATTCATCAGACATGGGATTACGTGGTCTCGCCGATGAAATCATACGCAAAGAATCAGAGAAGCCAAATGGCATGATTGTAACCACCGGTCCAACCGGTAGCGGTAAAACAACAACACTCTATGCTCTTCTCAGACGCGTGAACAAACCGGGCGTAAAGATTATCACTATTGAAGACCCTATCGAATATGAAATTGATGGCATCTCGCAAACGCAAGTTTCTCGCGATGGGAAATACACCTTCGCAAAGGGATTACGTGCAATCGTACGTCAAGATCCGGATATTATTCTCGTCGGTGAAATCCGTGATGATGAGACTGCTGATATTGCTGTTAACGCTGCGCTAACCGGACATTTAGTATTTACAACAATCCATGCCAACAATGCCGCTGCCACTATACCACGCTTCCTTGAACTTGGCGTTAAACCATCAGTAATTGCGCCATCAGTAAATGCTTTTATGGCACAACGTCTCGTGCGCAGGCTCTGCAACACATGCAAAGAAGAATACGAACCTGCAACGGAAACACTGGACATGGTCAAGCGTCTTCTTGCCGTCATATCGCCGAAAGCAAAAATAAAGATTCCTAAAAATATTAAAACCCTCTACCGCCCAAAGGGTTGTACACAATGTGGTAACACAGGATATAAAGGTCGCATTGGCATCTTTGAAATCTTTACAATTACAGAAACGATTGAGAAAATTATTATTGATATGGGCACAGAGGAAGAGATCATGCGCGCTGCCATGGAAGATGGCATGATAACAATGCTGCAAGATGGTGTATTGAAAGCTGTAGAAGGCATTACATCTATGGAGGAAGTTTGGCGCGTTACTGCAGAAGGTGACTTCCTGGAAGATGTCTATAATCGCGTCATGGAACAATTACTCGCACGTGCTGTCATTATAGAAAAAGCAATTATCAATGATCTCACCCCCATCATCCGTAACTTTAATGCACTCCACAAGTATATTGCAAGAGCAAATCAAAAGGAAGTTCTTAAACTTATTCTCGCAGCCGGACTCATCAGTGATGCTGGCGATATTCACATTGAACCGGAAGCAGACGGCATTGCCATTCGCTTCCGCATTGACGGTGTCTTGCAATCCATCGGCACGATTCCAACAAACGAGTACCCCTCTATACTCTCTAACCTCAAATTGCTCAGCGGCCTCAAAACAGAAGAACGCCACGGCGTTGCCGATAGTCGTTTTTCCATTGTTCTTGATGAACCAATCAATGAGCATGGTGATACACACATCGACGTCCGCATCTCTTTTATCGTCAGTGGCTTCGGTGAAACAGTCGTTATGCGTCTTCTCAATCAGTCAGCAACATTTCTAAAACTCGAATCACTTGGCATCCGTGAACAAAATCTTCAAAAACTTCTCAGTGTTATCAAAAAACCCTATGGCATCATTCTTAATACCGGTCCGACTGGTAGCGGTAAAACAACAACGCTTTACAGTCTTCTCGGACGACTCAATAAGCCTGATGTTAAGATTATCACCGTAGAGGATCCAATTGAGTATCAAATGGATGGCATCCTGCAAACACAAATCAACGAAGACATCGGCTACACCTTTGTTACCGCATTGCGTGCGCTACTGCGCCAAAATCCTGACATTATGATGATTGGTGAAATCCGTGACGAAGAAACGGCACAAATTGCTGTACAAGCTGCATTGACCGGACATCTGATTTTCTCCACACTACATACAAACTCCAGCGCCGTTTCTATCCAACGACTCATGAATATGGGCATCAGTACGGAAGATCTGGCAACAAGTATCAATGCGCTTATGGCGCAACGCCTTGTACGTAAGCTCTGTACACAATGCAAAAAAGAAGATACGCCTACACCAGAAGAACGCGCAATCCTTGATGACGTACTCGCAACGATTTCCGATAGTAGCAATGTCCGCCCACCGCAAACAGAAAAAATCTATCGACCAGTCGGCTGTAACGCATGTAACTCCGGCTATAAGGGACGTACCACGATTAGCGAAGTACTCATTGTAGATCAAGAAATTCAAGAAATGATTGGTAATGGTGAACTTGCGATCCACATCATCAAACGCGCTGTAGAAAAAGGCATGCTCACAATGACGCAGGACGGAGTCGTTAAAGTCTTTGAAGGCATAACATCATTGCCGGAACTACAACGTGTTACCGAGCTCTAAACCACCGTCATCTACACAAAAACATCATCAACGGCATTTTTGTATACTTGCCACCATGTATAAATAGATTTAAAGCGCGATGCGATAAAGTCGTCCATCAATTGCATTCGTAAAGAAGAGTGCTTGACCTTCCGGATCAAGAAAGAGGTCAAACGCCTGGTAGCGTGTACTGGAATTAACTACACTGCCCAGATCAATCACACGCTTCTTCTTATTTGTTGTAACATCAATCTTCCAAAATGTATCACGATCACCCGTTGGATATGCACAATAAACAATTCTACTATTTGCCGCCCATGTACACTTATTCACATTCGTCGGGATGTGGAGTGGATGATATTCACCACCATTCGCGTTAGCGACACCGAGCATGCGCGCTTTGCTCCCACGCTTCTGTGTAGAACTAATCAAAATACGCTCTCCATTAGGTGAAAAGAGAAAATCTGCATTGTAGTGCCCTTTAAAAATTGTCTTCGGTTTTGGTGTTGCATCAAGTAAATTTACAACTTTCAACTCTGTTTCCTCAAAAGGATTTGGTGGTCGCCAAAACGCTACGCGCGATGACTGCTGTACATTAACAAATCGCGTTCCCTTGGCAATATCGTCAGCAAGAACACGCCAATTTTGACCATCCGGATCAGCAACATTAAGTGTCGTACGCTGTGCGCGCTGATCAAAAAACGTATAAAGGATATGGTCACCAATTACTGTCCAATCAATACGATCAATACCATGTTTTAACTGCTTGCCACGACCGGTACGATGATCAAACATATAGACACGCACGTCGCCATTATTCACAAACTTCGTCAGGACACGATGTTTATCAGGCGCCCATGCAGCATAAACCAATCCGGATAGTGGAACGTCAGAAAATACACGTTCACTACCACCGATAATTGGAACTTCAAAAATGCGTCCCGTATCCTTATCATAGAAACGAATCTTCTCATTATGTGGACCAATCGCCGGCGAAAGTACACGGTGCTCTGTCACGGGAATAATGTGTTCTTCTTTTTTTTGCACTGACGTCGTATTATCACCTGAGTCTGGTTGCGTTGCCGCATCCTGCGCAGACTGCATCTCATTGTCTTTTTGTCCCGGTACAGAACGTATACCATCCGCTATAGTGTTACCACCACCATTAAATGCAAAGTTATAAATACCGAGGAAAATCAAAACGACAATAAGAAGAATTGTTGAAATGATGAAAACTTTTTTCACAATTTTTTTCTTTTACATATTTACAAAACTTGCCAACCTCCCTCTAGGAACGAGGTTGTGACGATGAACCCGATACAAAGCGCCACAAGAACCCAACGATAAATACAACGATACCTACTGCGAGGAATATGCGAAAAAGGAAAAGAACGGTTTCCGGTGTATTGACGCCCAATGCCGCAAAAAACGCCGCCGGCGCAGATTGTGATACCTTTGCATTCTCTGTATACTCAATTTGCACAGGGCTTTTAAAATGCAACGGTGCCAATTGTTGGTCAGTGTAGCGCCAAACATCGCGCATCAACTGTCGCACGCTCACATCCGGTTGATAAATCGCCTTTGCAGTAATATTTGTACTCTCTCCCGGGTTTCTATTCGTACCATCTACTGTAAATGTTTTATCTGTTGTATCCTGATAAATACCATCCATAAACCAATTGATCTTTGTTTGCTCATCGATCCATCGCGGACGCACGCTGGCATAAATTGTTGGTGAGCTATATGGCGGTGCAAGGAACACGACATCACTATATACAGGTGTAACTTCCGTATCACTGGCATACGTTGCAATTTGTTTACGCTCTATACCTGCACATTTCTGCAATCCCGTTTCATTTTGATCATCTGATATACGACGCTCATCACAAAATGATACATATGGCTCGACGACAACAAATTTCCGTGTTACCTCAATCGCCTTACCATCACCATACGCATCACCGTTCTTACCAACACTATTTGCGGTAACAGTTACCGTATATTCCGTGCCAGGCTCACCGGTAATCGGAAGGTAATTACATGCCGACTCTGCAATACCAGAATCATTCGCATAACATTTTAGCTCTACCGGCTTATAAAATGGCTTATTATTTACCTTCCATTGATAATTAATGTATTTTGCCACCCTTCCAGTGCCGTTAGTGTCATCGTCCAGAACTAACTTCAATAGCTGGTTCTTAACAACCGGACACTTTACCAATTGTCCCGGTGTATCTACACACGTTGGAAGCGCTTCCGTATTCATGCGATCATCCGTTGCATCCGTCGCTTGCGCAGCATTGGTAATCGTATAAACCTGCATTTTATTTGATCCTTTTGTAATACGAAAAATTACATCTGCACGACCACGACTTACATCATACTTGTGCAATTCCTGTGCCAAGAGATCAAAATCCTCCTCAACATTTACACGTGCACGCAAATACGTAACATCCGTATCCGGCGGAAAGAGTTTATCATTGCGAAGATTAAGTCTAAATGAAATATCGGACAGTCCATTACCAACAAATGGTGTAACTTCCGCATCATCAAAGTCAAAAACGCCACGACCATTGTTATCAGCAACTCTATCGCCGGCTTTACCGGCAATCATTGTCCAGTTATCAGGGTCAAAATCTGCACTGCCGTCATTACTCCGCCATAACGACCATGTATAACGTAAGCGATCCGCTTTATATTTAGCATTAGTAATTGTAGCGCTAATCGTTACAACATCGCCCATGTTAACATGCGCTTTGCCATCAGCAAACGATGAAACCGGATCATTAACAGGATTTTCCGGCGTTACGCCAAGATCCACATCTATTTTCTTGGCGGCACCACCTTGTGCCGGTGAAACGAAAGCGTGTTCGGAACTATTCAAACATGTGTTAAACGCTACCTCCGGATCATCGGTAAAGGAAATTGATGGAATCTTAACATCAAAACCACGAATTCTCAACAGATAGTTACCCGTAAAATGTGCAATACTGTTATTTATCATACCGGAATAATCACATGCGTTATTCACCGTTGCAAACATAATCATATTGGACGAATCGGGGTGCTTTGTTACCGTCATCGATGTTCCTTCAACAATAACACCAACCTGATCACCCGGTGTATAAATCCACGTAAATGAATCTTGCCCAAGGCCAACAATTGTAGCCTCATCGTTAACACGATTATCAGACGTATCCTGATCAAAAGGATCAGTGTGATAAAACTCTTCGTCAGCACGACCAAATCCCGGTGTTGCGGGACTACCGACCTGTTCACCATCCGCGTTGCGTGGGAAAAGATGGAAATGTTGATAATTATCCGCCGTCAATGTTTGCGGATTACACTCCGTTATAATGTTGCTACTGCTAAGAATATCCTTTCCTGAACTATCAACGCCAAATCCATTCCATCCATAGAGTTCTGCTTGGCAAGAATAGTAGTCACTAAGTACATAACTGCTTGAAGACGTCTCCAATGCGTTATTTGACGTATCATCATTAATATCACTTGCCGTCAACGCTGTACCATCTTCTGTTGTTGCAGCCACTCCAACCGGTGGCCAAAAAGACTGCAATGCTTCAATGTCCTTATCAGTACACTGAAACTCCGTAAATTTACCTTGTGGTGTAACAACATAGCCTTCAGCACGCGGATCTGCAGCACGTCCCTCTCCATATGCATTAAAAGACCATGGGCCAAGAGATGCCAAATTGTTTAGTCGCATTCTCTTTTCATCAACAGTATATGTTAGCGCATCTTTACTTACACATACCGGCGTTGCACCATCTTCGCATTCCGGTTTTCCACCACCTTCATTTCTGATAAAACCACCTTCGCCAAATATACGTGAGCCTTGTGCAACCTGCCTGTAAAGCGATTTACACTCTGGAACACCGGATACACTACAAACGTTAAACTGATTTTCACTTTGATTAATATTTGACGTAACAACTGTCGTCGATTCCTGCGTCCCCTCAACATTGCCACCTTCCGTATTTACATCTAACGATCGATTACGATCAATTTGCTTATCAACCTGTTTTGATGCACATGACAAGACTGTATCCTTTATACAAACAGCCACCTGGTCCGCGCCGGCACATGATGGATAGAGGTCTTCTTGGTCAATTTTATCAACAATCTCATAATTCGTACCGGCATTAAAATCATGAATATAGTAGTAGTATGGATTTGCTGCGTCTGTAGTGCTACGCTTATTATCACCGCCAGGGAAAGCAACATAGCCATCATTATCATCGTCATCACCGCCGCTCTGATCTGCTTCATATCGAATATCAAAACCATTACCGGCAATAATGCGCGCAGCTTCAATCTTCATATCATTAATGTCATACACACCATTGCCGTCATAGTCACACCCAGGATCACCTTCATCAACTGTTCCATTGATCTCAACAAGCGATCGTTGTTCATTAACGCATTTTGCACGCTTCAAATACCACGTGAAATACAGTGAATCTGTCGTATTTGTAAAAAACTGTGCAAAAGCACGTGCAGTAATTTTCTTACCCGGTTGCGGATCTTGTGGGGCAAAAAGAATACGTACTTCCGGCGCAAAGCCTTTATTTGCAGAGACGTTAAAATTCTCACCAGCATCCTTTAACGCACCCTGGCTAATGTGAAACTTCTTAAGCGTATTATCAACTTCTCCGCCAACATTCGGCTTTTTGATAAAAAGAGCCATAGCAAACGGAACATTTAATGCAAACAATTCAAAGATGATGAAAGTGCCGAGTGCTATCTTTTTCACGCCATGGAATATCATGTCTTTCATAAACTTTATTGTAAGAGAATGAGACTTATACCATTAACAGCAATTCCTGTAAAGAAAACAAAGAGGAGAGCGTAATAAATGGAATAACTATAGTATGCTATCAATGATGCGAAAAGTACGCCAATGTAAGCATCTATTTGCGCAATCCCATTGCCACTGATAAGGGCAAATGCAATGAGTGAAACGCCTATAGCCGCACTTCCAAGTTCCGCACGCATTCCATTAATGATAAATCCCTGCAGAAATAAACTATAAACAATAGCATACAGCGCAATGATACCATTATAGGCAACAAATACCCAAAAATAATCTATAGCAACTTGCGGCATATCGGCATAGTTAAACCACGATGACGCAAAGCGCGTAAGCAAAAGAAATAGTACAATCATAAGAATAAAAAACAGTACACTGAGAATTGCGCCACTACGCATATTACCTGCGGTATACCCCAACTCTGCATTGCTCTTTCCTATAATAACATGCGCGGAAAGATATGGGATAATGCCAAAAAATCCACACGCTGCAACAAGGTCCTGAAAAACACCATTATGTGGGAAAATGTGATATAAAACAACCATTGCCACAGCGATGGATATCATGAACAACAATTGCCTTGAATAATGCATAGAAAATACGTCACTAAAAACGACAACCTCACTGACTCACTATTGCAAACTGTCATGTTCAGTATATCACAAAAAATGCATCATCACTATCACGCCACTTACCTCATCGCAATATTTTCTGTTGTAAATAACCACTATCATAAAAAGAAAGTGCTGCTACTAAAAAATTTTTATGAGACAAAACAACACCT